>NZ_JQKE01000017.1 GCF_000745895.1 Stenoxybacter acetivorans DSM 19021
TGACGCTGATAGGGCAGTAAACGGGTTCTTTTATGAATATTCATTACAGTATTTTCCTATAAATACTGTAAACAACGCTAGGAATTCTTACACCTTTTCTTATTTCTTCAGACTTTTCGGTTTTTTCCGGCGGCGGTTGATTGTGCTTTGGTTTTTTCGGAATGTTCTGTGTTTGTGCTGATTTCAGCAACCGCCCGCGCTCGCCGCTGTACTGCTCAGTAAGCGCATCAACCTTGAAATATGTCCAGCCCTCAATTGAGCCTTGACGCAAAATTGCATCAATATCCAAGCCGCGATTGTGCAGCACAGTCAATGCCCGTATATGGCTGTTTTTACCGGCTTGCTTAAAGGGTTTACCGCGCTTGGTTTCCGCTACTTCCAGCCATTCTTGCCATAAATCGGCATTGAGCCATTCAGGCAGCTGGTTTGGGTCTTTTTTAAAGAATGTCGCATAAATAGAAAAAGGTTTTCCGAGCTTTTCAAAAAGCAGCTGCTCTAAGCGAGCAATATTCAGCCGCCAGTGCATTTTTCCATGAACTCCGCCACGGCGGTATTCAATCACACCCAAATCAAGGAGAATACGGCGGGCTTTTTCGTAGGCGCGGCGGGTGAAGCCGAGTTTTTCGAGCAAATCCCGAGCGGTTTCCCACGACCAGCCACAACGATGCCCGTACTTGGCAGGATCGTGTTCCATGATGCCGCGCATTTGCAACAGATAGTCCACCATGGCGGCGGCTACTCCGATGCCGTCGCATAACACCAATGTTTCGGCGTAGCGTTGGTAGCGTGGGGGGAGGGCGATAGGGGTCATTAGTTTACTGATTTTTTTGCAAATCTTTGTGTAATTTTAAAAGTGCCTCACCGATTTGATATTTTACGCTTGCCTGTTTTCCTGTAGAAAGAAACGAAATTGTTCCTTGAGAACAATTACTTAACTTTGCTATTTGATATTGCCGTAAACCTGAATTTTCTAAATCATGAATAATTTTTTGCCAATTCATAGTGATAATCCTTATTAAATTCCTCTCATTCTTATTATATATTAGCAATCTAATTATTAGCAATAGCCAATCCACTTGATTTTACAAATAAACTCTATTTAGGAATTTTTAAAAAGACGTGTGAAGTTATGAGTGATATTGGACATCGTATTAAAAAACGGCGAGAAGAAATAGAGCTTAGCCAAGCAGAATTGGCAAGGCGATCTAAAGTTAGCCAAGGAACGATAGCACAATTAGAAACAGGGCGAAATCAAAGCTCTGCGAAAATTGTTGAGTTATCCTATGCTTTAGGCGTATCTCCTGAGTGGTTGCTCTATGGTAAAAATACTCCCACCATTCCTGAGCGTTCAACCAACATCATTGAAACACAATCATTTCTAACTTCAGAGAAAAGTAATTCGGGGATTAAACCAAAACTACTAGAGAAAAAACAATGGGATGCTGATTATATTGAATTTATTCAAGCCAATGATGAGAGTATGTCCCCTGTAATAGGCATCTATGATGACGTTGCTGTAAATAAATTAGACACAACACCCCATGAAAATGGTGTATTTGCCATTCGACGGAAAACAGGAATAATTATTATTCGTAGATTGGTGGTAGATTTTAATTATAGTTGGATTTACCGTTGTGATAACCCTGATAAAACCAGATTCTCTGATATTCCACGCAGTGAAGCCGATACGGTAATTGGTCGTGTTATTTGGCGGGGTGGCTCAGAAATGTTTAATTGTTAAAAAGAAAAAAGCAACTGACCTATGTGTCAGTTGCTTTTTTAATTTTTAAATTGCCTCATGTTGGATAGGAACAATTTGAAGCGTATAGCCAAGCGGGGTCAGTATTTTAAAAAGGGTGTCAATTTGAGGAGTTGCTTTTAGGCTTTCCAAACGCGCGATCGCTGGTTGCTTTACTCCTGAAACATCTGCCAACGCTTGCTGTGAAAGTCCGCGAGCTTCACGCGCCTCAATCATTTTTCCAATGAGTTCAACCTCAAAATAGATGCGCTCCCTGTCTGCGGGACTCACACGTGTTTCATCATTCATATAGTCTGCAAAATTTCTAACTTTTTTTCGTTTTTTAGTTTCCATTTGGTTTATTCCTTTCTATAAAATCTTTCATTTTAGCTCGAGCCTTTTCAATTTCTTGAGGTGGTGTTTTTTGCGTTTTTTTGATGAAATAATGCAACATTATGAATTTTTTGCCTGTCCAATGAAAGAAAAAAATACGATTAGAAAGTGGACGCAATTCCCATAAGTTGCCGTCTATATGTTTAACAACAGGCTTTCCTACTCTAGTCCCATACCGCTCCAACAAACCGAAGTAAGACAGTATTTTATCGAGATTAATTCGTGCCGTTTTACTGGTTGCACTCCGTTCTCCCAAGTCATCTAAATAATCAACAAGTTCTGAATCTCCATTTTTATCCTCGTAAAAATCAATGTGATACAAACTCTTATCACTGTCTTTCATACCCACTCCTTGTTATTTATTGAAATAATAACGAATTTGTTATTAAAAATCAAATAATATTTAATTTGCACGTTGCTGTATTTAAAATTACAAAACTATTTACAATAATAAATTAGAATGCTAATATAACCGCATCGAAGCAACACCTGCTCTTTAACAACCCAGTCCGACTAAGCCCGCGCCACCAGAAAGCGGCGGCGGTAACAAGGAGAAAAGATTACCGCCCTTGCCCTGAAAAGCAAGCAAGTTAGCGGTACGGCGCGGCTGTTCAGTCGCCGCGCAAGCTGTGAATAGCCCGACTGCAATAGACAAAAAATCTCACTAGCGGGGAACTGAACCGACTCAACTGCGAAATGCGGGTGTTTGATGCGAATATACCGTCAAACCCGAGCGTGGTCGTAATAAAACGGCAGTAAGCAATCAAATTCGGCAGATTGGCAACAGTCTGCCGATATGTGATTGTTTTTTTTAAGGCGATATAATATACGATTCTAAGACTTAATAACGATTGACGTTATTAACGAATTGCGTTATTATAAATTCATGATTACTGATTTTTACTGCGAAGAAACCCAAGCCCTTTTCGAAGGGAATCGAGTAAAACGTTTCGCCAACATTGAAACCGTTGCCATGCGTAAATTACAGCAACTACATGCAGCAACAGATTTAAATTTTCTACGCATTCCACCCGGAAACCACTTAGAAGCGTTGAGCGGCAACCATAAAGGTCAATACAGCATACGTATTAATAACCAATGGCGGATTTGCTTCATCTGGCAAAATGGACACTCAACCCATGTAGAAATCGTTGATTACCATTGATTTAATGGAGAAAATAATGAATAAACGCCAAGTTCCTTTGATTCACCCCGGTGAAATTTTGCTTGAAGATTGGTTGAAGCCAATGAATATTAGCCAATACGCACTGGCAAAAGCCATTGATGTATCGCCGCGGCGAATCAATGAAATTGTGAAAGGCAAACGTGCTATTACCGCCGATACAGCCTTACGGCTGGCTGCTTTCTTTGGTACTGATGCACAAAGTTGGCTGAATCTACAGAGCCATTACGAAACAGAGCAAACACGCACGATGATTGATGACGTGCTCAATCGTATTCACCCTTATACTGAAGCAAGAGTACGCCAGTCCACTTTGATAGGCAACCGCTAAAATTAAAATGAGGAAGATTTCATTACACTTGTTGCCTTTTTAAGTAATTTATCCGATTACCCAAGCCTTTTTCTTCAGGAAAGAGGCTTTTTTATTGCCTTTTACTTTTTCAGGAAGCCATGATGGAAAACCCCGCAAGTAATAAGGGCTATCTACCCGCAGCCCTGCTGCATTTTTATCGTGCCGTCGGTGCGTCTGCTTGGGAATTTCGCAAAGCGGTTATGTTGGTGGAAGTTGAAACACGCTGCTGCTTCTTTCAAAACCACCCTGATTTGATTGAACCGTTGCGCCAACTGAACACTTATCTACTGACAGTCAGCGCGTATTGTCATCATGATTTTGGTTATGGTTTCGGCTTTGACGGGGTTGCCCGCGACATCAAAGGCGGCAGCAGTATTTTACCTGCTTTGCCCGGATTGCCCGACAGTCCGCGCTTAGCATTAGCACAATTGATTGATTTCAAAGCATTCAACCTGAAAGATAAACTCGCTTTTGCCTGTAAAAAAGTGCCGCTGGCGACTTTGGGTGAGGTTGAACATATCCGCACCATGTTAGCCGTATGGCGGCAATTTACTGAGTGTGTGGCAACAAAATACAGCGGCAAAGAATGGTTTGAGTATGAACGCCACAACTTCACGCTGGTTGATGAACTGATTAACTGGCTGGGTTGTGTGCGTTTGCATATTGACGCAGGTTTGCCGATGAAACGTGAAACTGTGCAATGGCAAGAAATCAGCCCACCCGTGCCATTGGTTTTTCAGGCGGTAGAGCAAGAATTCGGGCGGAAGCGTCCGATGTATTTGTAAGTTGGAAGATTAATATTTTTTAGGGTTTTGTAAAAAGCACTTTGTTTTCAAAGTGATTTTTACTGTATAGCCTGACAGCTGTCGGCAAAAATCACACAGCGGGACGACATAGAAAGATGCTGCTATGGAAACTACGGAAATGATACAGAACGTGATGAACATTATCACAGTTATACTGGGCGCAATAGCTATTTGTATGGCTTTGGTCATGATAATCGGCAATTATTTTGAATATTCATATTATGAGTGTGAATATTATGTAGTTAACTTTATATTAAAATTAATCTTAATAGTTATTATGGTTACCATCTCTCCGATACTGCTTATCGTATGGATTGTGAATAAATCTCTGGTACTGGCTAGAATGTTGTGGTGTATCGGCATAAAAGATACTAAAAAACATGAAGATTAGAATACTTTTCCTTTGGTATTGATAATTTCAATTTTGGTAGTTACATTATTTGGAAATTTATTGGCAAAAAATTTAAGTTTAATAGAACGTTTGTAATTTTTCCATTTTTTAGGTCTGGGTGGTATTCGCAATTTCAACGTGATCCCTTTGTTTTCCGGATCATTTATCTTTTTTTCTGAAAAGACAGATATATTGACATCGGCAAACCGAAATTTATCAAAAATGGTACATTTTCCTTTTAATATCTTGAAGAAGAAAAATTTATCTTTCTGAATAAACCATTTTTTGATACCAAACCAACTGGGCTTTGATAATCTAATCCTGTATGGTTCAGTCATTTCTTCCCAAACGTTGACAGTACACTCTTTTTTGTGTGGTTGAAACGTTTGAAGTATTTGATAAGTAACCTTACCACTGGTAACTGGTCCAATTAAGGTGATCCGTTTGATGGTATACATCTGTTTCTCTAATCGGTCTAAGCGAATGGTAATTTCTGTATAACCTTTGCCATCTTCTGGTTCATCGATTTCGTAATCTATGTCAGGTTGAATATCAGAACGCTTGCTGACTTTAATTGCATGGTATGCAATCCAAGCGGCAATCAATGCTGCAATGAAGGATAGCACTGTTGCAATATCTGCTGCCTCGTCCCAGTAATTCCAACTGACTAATTTTTCTAATACGTAAGTTATCAGTTCCACTGGGTTGCTCCTTGTGTATGGATTTGAATGTGAGAACCTCAATCATAGCACAAGCCAAGCAACCCGCCTTTTACCCAAAAGTACTTTGTTTTCAAAGTACTTTTTCTTTTTCTGTTCTTTAATTTTCAGGAAGTCCATGATGAAAAAACTGCTTATCTCCTTAACCGCTGCTGCCTTATTGTCGCCGATAGCTCACGCTGAAAACACCGACGGTGATTTACTCACTGGTGATGTCCGCCTCGCTTGTGAAGCAATCTTGTGTTTGAGTTCGGGTGATCGCCCCAGTGAATGCGCCCCATCATTAAAACGGTATTTCAGCATCAACCATAAGAAGCTGAGCGACACCCTGCGTGGACGTAAAAATTTCTTAGAGCTTTGCCCGGCAAGCAATGAAGAAAACATGCCCGAACTCATCAATGCCATTGCCAACGGCGCGGGGCGATGTGATGCCAAAGAATTAAATCGCATCAATCAAAGAATCATTACAGTTGAAAATCCCGAATGGAAAAGAAGAGGTTGTGATAAACCGGGCTACGGAAAATGGCGGCTCTGCGACAACATCAAGCCTTATATGCAAATCACCATTATCGAAAACAAACTGCCGCAATACTGCTCCGCATACTTTGATCATGCGTGGACAGATTTAAAAGGCAAAGGCAGTACTCAATACCAAGGCAATCCAAAAGAGGGCGGGCATTGGGTTGATATTCAATAGGCTGCCTGAAAGTTTCACTCCGTAATCCATTTAATCAAGTGGGAATGGATTACTCTTTTTACCGCCGTGTGTTTCCTTAAAACTCACGGCGGCTTTTTCTTGATAGAGAGAAAGACATGGCTTGGGTGTATTGTTCCTTGATCCACCGACAAAATCACACAGCCGTGTCTTTCTCTCTGTACAGAGCAAGAGCAACAACAATCATGTTTCATTCATTTCATTTTTTAAGGAAACCAACATGCAACAAGCACATTTTATTTTGCAGGGAAAAGGCGGTGTCGGCAAATCACTGGTTGCGTCAATATTGGCACAATACCTGACGCAAACTTTTTCAGGCAGCTTACCGGTACATTGTTTTGACACTGATCCGGTAAACCAAACATTCAGCCGCTACAAAGCCCTGAATACACAAATGGTCAAAATTCTTAATCAGGACGATAACATCGACAGCCGCTTATTTGACGGACTGATTGAGGAATTACTCACCGCAGAGGGTATTGCTGTAATTGATAACGGTGCAGCGACTTTTGTGCCGCTGGTGGGCTATCTGAAAGAAAACGGCATTATTGAGTTCTTGGAAGCCAACGGTGTACATGTTATTTGCCATGTTGTAGTAACGGGCGGACAAGCTATGGAAGATACTTTTTACGGCTTAGCAGCGGTACTACACAAATTGCCCGTGAAAGTCATGGTGTGGAGCAATGAGTTTTTCGGTGCGATTGAGCAAAACGGTAAATCACTGATGGATCTCAAAGTGATGAACGATAACCATGACCGCATCGTTGGTGTAATTCGTATTCCTCGCCGTACTGCCGACACATTCGGCAAAGACATAGAAAATATGGTGAGTGCCAATTTAACGTTTGATGAAGTTGAAAAAACACCTGAATTCGGCATCATGAGCCGCCAACGTCTATTGACGGTAAAACGAGATTTATTCACGTCTTTAGACCAATTGTCCTTTTCAGGCAACCTGTTGTAATCGTGTTTACAGAGATACAGAGACGCATATATGCGTCTCTGTTTGTTTAAGGAAATATCATGAGTGAACCCGAAAACAGCATTGCATCGTCAGAAAAAAATGTGCCTGAAATCATCAACAGGCTCATCAATGAAACTTTTATTGCCACAAAAACCCAGCTGGACAAAAACGACCCTTTAATAACTGTGTTGTATATGCAGCACTTATACAACCAAGAATTAGTCGAACATTTTCAGGCAACAATACAAAACTTACTGAACAAAGACGACATCAAAAAGCAAAACTTTGAACAATTTTTTGACGACAAATCAACCGCTGTTATTGAAGCCGTAGACAAATTGGAAGAAGTACGAGACGCATTGCTGGAACAACTGGGACAGAAACATAAAATCGCCGTATCCACTGCTGCCGATAAATTGTACGGCAACATCAGTGATCGCGTAACCGCCCAAGCCCGCGACATATTGCGCACTGGGAAAACCGCGCAATGGTTCAGCATTATTATTGCGATATTGCTTGCGGTTGCGGCAATGATTTCAGTGGTTTTGCTGAAATAAAAAGGAGCAAATCATGAAAATCGAACGAAGCACAATTATAGACGGTGAGCTACATCTTTTTTGTACCGGCTGCCAAGAATATTTGCCCGCCGATCCCGAATTTTTTTACCGCAACAAAAATAGAAAAACTGGATTTAGATCGCGATGCAAAGCCTGTTATTACGAAACCCCGTCCGCGATCGCTCGCGATACCGCCCACATTCAACGAGGACAAGTAATCGGCGGCTTATTTCGCGAAAGCGTAATTACCCGTGTTCTTGCCCGCGACACCAAGAAGCAGGGAAGGAATTGAAATGGAAAAAATTGAATATATCCGCATCGTTGCATTCTTGCGAAGAGTACCAACAAAAAAACTGGCTGAAAAATTAGATCGCGTGGGCTGGACGCGTTATTCCGCGAGTGTGTACGTCCGTATGACTCGTACAGATCTTATAGGGTTTAGGGTTGAAGAACTTCAATTTGCAATTAGAGACCACCCGCCAGAAAAAATAATCACCATGCCTGAAGAGAATTTTGTCGCGTGGCAACCGTACTGGGAAGAAAACAGATACATGCAAAACCCCGAGGATTAAAAACATGAAAACATTTAACGTAGCGCAAGCAGCAGCACTCTGTCATTGCCACATGGAAACCATACGCGAACATATCAGAAGCGGCAAACTCGTTGCTGTTCGCATTGGTCGCAGCTACGTCATCACTCAACCCGCGCTTGACGCGTTCCTCAACACTTTAGAAAATGATGCCATGCGGGCATCACTTCAAAAACGGAGTGAAGAAAAATGCCGATTTATCAACGAAAAAACGGTACTTGGTACATCAATCTCACAACACAAGGCGGCAAGAGAATTAGATATTCTCTTAACACCCAAGACAAGAGGCAGGCGCAAGAGCTGCACGACAAAATCGCGCATGAGCAATGGCGTGTAGAAAAGCTCGGCGATAAGCCAAAATATACTTGGGACGAAGCCGCCGCTCGGTGGATAAAGGAGAAGCAGCACAAACGAAGTATTAATGACGACAAAACCAAAATCAGACGACTTGCCACATTGCGCGGAATACCGTTGGAATTATTAACGAGAGATTTTGTCATGAAAATGGTTGCCGAATTGCCATGTGGTGATTCCACCAAAAATCGTTATCTGACATTGATTCGTTCTGTTCTAAACAAATGTTCGGGAGAATGGGAATGGCTGGATAAAGCACCCAAATTTACGTTATATCGCGAACCAAAAAAGCGAATCAGATTTTTGACTCGTGAAGAAGCGGACAGGCTGATATTGTCATTACCGGAACTGTATGCGGATTTGGCAGAATTCAGTTTCATGACAGGTTTGCGACAAACCAACGTGTTGCATTTGGCATGGTCTCAAATTGATTTAAATCGCAGAATTGCATGGATACACGCAGACCAAAGCAAATCGGGAAGACCAATCGGTGTACCTTTAAATAACAGAGCAGTCAGTGTATTGGAAAGGAGGTTTGGCGCACATAAAACTTTCGCATTCGTCAATGAACGCACACAAAAACCATTAAATGGGATTTGTTCCAAAACATGGAAAGAGGCATTGCAAAAAGCAGGATTAACCGATTTTCGTTGGCACGACATTCGCCATACGTGGGCAAGCTGGCTGATACAATCGGGTGTTCCGTTAATGGATTTAAAAGAAATGGGTGGTTGGGAAAGCATCGAAATGGTACAAAAATATGCCCACTTAGCACCCATGCATTTACATAAAAATGCGGTTCTGCTTGATGCACTTTAACGAAAATTTGGCACAAATTTGGCACACGCCAAAAATAAATCCCCGCAAAATGTAATATTTTAAGCGAGGATAATCAGAAATTTCACTAATTTAATCAGCAAGATACTGGCGGAAGCGGTGAGATTCGAACTCACGGAGGGGACAAACCCTCGACGGTTTTCAAGACCGCTGCATTAAACCGCTCTGCCACGCTTCCGTTCTTGAGAGGGCGCATGATACGCGAAACAGCATCTGTTTGCCAAGTGTTTTTTCAGCAAAAATAGCGGCAATGCCGTTTTTCAGCGAATAAACACCCATTCGGTTTCATTGGACATGGCTTCATTGTAGCCATAACCCTCAGCGTCAAAGGCTTTGAGCTGATGCACATCAGTGATGCTGTTTTCGGCGGCAAAACGAGTCATCAAGCCGCGTGCGCGTTTGGCGTAGAAACTGATGATTTTATATTGTCCGTTTTTTCCATCTTTAAATATCGGTGTGATGATTTTGCCGTGAATACGGGCTGCCTGAACGGATTTAAAATATTCCTGCGAAGCCAAATTCACCAATACGGCATCATCGCCTTGCTGTGCCAATGCCTCATTAACTGCCCGATTGATGTGATTGCCCCAAAAAGCGTATAAATCCGCACCGCGCGGATTGGCTAATTTGGTTCCCATTTCCAATCGATAAGGCTGAATCAGGTCAAGCGGACGCAGCAAGCCATACAAACCCGACAAAATTCCCAGATGTTGTTGTAAGTACGCCACACTCGCTTCAGGTAAACTGTGCGCGTCCAAACCTTCATACACATCGCCGTTGAATAAATAAACGGCTTGCTTGGCATTTTCCGGCGTAAACGGTGTTTGCCAACGAAAAAAGCGTTCGGTGTTTAATAAAGCCAGTTTGTCGGAAATACGCATTAACTGCGCCAACGCTTGCGGCGGCATGGCTTTTAAAACAGGCATCAATTCTTCAGCTTGATCCAGCAAACAAGGCATGCTGAAAGCCGATACCGGCACGGCAGCGTTTTCGTTTAGATTTTTGGCGGGAGACAAAATTAAATACATAGTCAAAATTTTCTGTAAAGGCGTGATTAAATAAAGTAATTGCTACAGTATAATCCGCGCTCGCAACGGATTTGCCGCACTGCCGCAACTCAGTATCATCTGCGCCGCCATTGCGAAAAAAGCATAAACCGAGGCGGGAATATTCCGCGCACCGACACTCTCAACCATAAAAAGCAGATTGCCGCATCACAGCCAACAACCCGCAATAACCGCTTAGCGGTGTGAATACATTGTTGGGTTATATTTTACTGCAATACTCAAACGGGATAATAAACGCAATGAGTTGGACGACAAACGACAGTGCCGGGCTTTACGGCATCAACCACTGGGGCAGTGATTATTTTTTCATCAGCGATGCAGGCGAAGTCATGGTGCGTCCGAATGCACAATCCAATACGGCAGTGAGTTTATTGGTTTTGGTGGAAGGATTGCATGAACGCGGACAAGATTTGCCGATGCTGCTGCGTTTTCCCGATATTCTGCAAGACCGTGTCGCGAAACTATGTGCTGCATTCAATCGCTCAATCCGCAAAAATGATTACCAGGGCAGTTATACCGCGATTTATCCGATTAAAGTGAACCAGCAGGAAAGTGTGGTGAAAAACATCATTATTCCGAAAAATGATGATGTTTCCATTGGCTTGGAAGCCGGTTCTAAACCGGAATTGATGATTGTGCTGGCGTTTGCGCCCAAAGGCGGCACGATTGTGTGCAACGGCTACAAAGACCGCGAATTTATCCGTTTGGCACTCATGGGGCAGCGGCTGGGACATCACGTTTTTATTGTGATTGAAAAAGAGGCTGAAGTGGATTACGTGATTGAAGAATCACGCAATTTGGGTGTAACCGCCAACATCGGTTTGCGGGTGCGCTTGTCATCACTGGGTTCAGGCAAATGGGCAGACACCGGCGGCGACAAGGGTAAATTCGGTTTATCGGCAACACAACTATTATCAGCGGCAGAAAAACTCAGCCGAGCAGGCTTGGCGCAGCACGTGCGCTTGATGCACTTTCACATGGGCTCACAAATTGCCAACATCAGCGACTACCGCGCCGGCTTCAAAGAAGCGGTGCGCTATTTTGCCGAATTACGCGCCTTGGGTTTACCGATTGACCACATCGACGTTGGCGGCGGTTTGGGCGTGGATTACGACGGCACACATTCGCGCAATGCCAGTTCAATGAATTACGACATCGGTGAATATTCACATGTGATTGTGTCCATGCTGGCAGAATGCTGCGCCGAAAACAATTTACCGCAGCCGCATATTTTTTCGGAATCCGGCCGCGCCATGACCGCACATCACGCCGTGTTGATTATGAATGTAACCGACGTAGAGCGGCTACCTGAACAGATGCCGCCGCTGGAAAGCACCGACAACCTGAGCTTTCCCACCAAAAAACTGCTGGAAAAATTGAATGTTGCCGACAGCGAAATGGTCACGGAAACCTATCACCGCATCAGCCATTATTTATCGGAAATCACCGAAGATTATGTGGCGGGCAAAATTCCGCTGGCAGAAAAAGCCTTGGCAGAGCAGCTGTATGCCGTATTGTGCCGCCGATTAAGAGCGCAGCTGCAAGCCGATTACCGCAGCCAGCGGCAAGTATTTGATGTATTAACCGATAAGCTCGCTGACAAATATTTCTGCAATTTTTCGGTATTCCAAAGTTTACCGGACACTTGGGCAATTGGACAAGTATTGCCGATTATGCCGATACACCGCTTAAACGAACGCCCTACCCGCCGCGCCGTATTGCAGGATTTAACCTGCGATTCCGACGGCAAAGTCAGCCAATATGTGGATCGCCAAAGCATCGAATCCAGCATGCCGATTCACGCACTGAATGCGGGTGAGCCCTATTTGCTCGGCGTGTTTATGGTGGGCGCGTATCAGGAAATTCTCGGCGACATGCACAACTTATTCGGCGACACCGATTCGGTCAATGTGCTGGTGCGCGACAACGGCACGGTGGAATACGTTGGCATGGAAGAACACGACACCATCGAAGACATGCTGCGTTATGTGCATTTATCGCCCGATGAAGTGCTGAATAAATTTGAAGAAAAAGCCCGCTTTGCCAAACTCGACAGCGTAAGCCGCAATCTGTATTTTGCCGAATTTTGCCGAGGCTTAAAGCAATCTTCGTATTTGAGCAGCACGGAATAAGGCTGCCTGAAAACCCCGCTGCCTATTATGAACCTGCAAACGGTGCGCTCATTTGCCGTTTGCAGCCGTTGCTTTGCCAAATCAGTTACTTCCTTACTGCCGCTTGTCGTCATGGCACGGGTTGTCTCACATCTTGTTTTCCGGTTGCGGCACATTTCAATTTCTGCATAAATTTTTTGACAACATTTGCTCAACCAATTGTTTTAATTGTTGTTTATTTACAATACATCAATATCACCATGAAATACCCGAATGTATTTTCAGGCTGCCTGAAAACCATGATTGACAAAATATAATAACGTCTGAAAATACCAATTGCCCAAACCCAAGAAACAGAAGCATAATTGTATTGCCTATCTCTTGAAAGGACAGTCAAATGAATCAATCAAAGCTGGAATTACTCACGCCGCACAACTGCCAAGTTATCTTTATTGATCACCAGCCGCAAATGGCATTCGGCGTACAATCCATCGACCGCCAAGTTTTAAAAAACAACACCGTTGCCTTAGCCAAAGGCGCAAAAATCTTCAACATTCCCGCCATCATCACCACAGTAGAAACAGACAGCTTCTCCGGCTACACTTATCCGGAGCTCTTGGACGTTTTTCCCAATCAAAAATTGCTGGAACGCACCTCAATGAATTCTTGGGACGACCAAAAAGTGCGCGACGCACTGGCTGCCAATCAGCGCAATAAAGTGGTGGTATCCGGTTTATGGACCGAAGTATGCAACAACAGTTTTGCCCTCAGCGCAATACTTGAAGGCGGCTATGAAATTTATATGGTAGAAGACGCATCGGGCGGCACATCAAAAGCCGCGCATGACTATGCCATGCAGCGCATGATTCAAGCAGGCGTGATACCGGTTACTTGGCAGCAAGTGGTGCTGGAATGGCAGCGCGATTGGGCGCGCAAAGAAAGCTATGATGCGGTCATGAAGTTGGTGAAAGAGCATTCGGGCGCATACGGCATGGGCGTGGATTATGCCTACACCATGATACACAAAGCCCCGCAGCGCACCCAAACCGCTCACGAAGCCATTGCACCCGTACCTGCCAAATAATTGGGTGTTGCCGCAAACTTGAGTTTGTTTTCAGGCAGCCTGAAACACAAAAACAGTTGCGGCGATTTCTCACAAGCAATCGTCAGTTCATTGTTTACCATTGCCATTTTCAAGCCGAGTTACCCGCTTTGGAAATGGCTTACCGTATCGGTTTCATTTTTTCGCCATAACAACCGATCAATTTATCGGTATGTCTTCAGGCTGCCTGAAGCATAAAAATGACTTTATTTTCCTTTCACCGCCACTGAAACCACCGCAACCAAACAGGTCATTTATGAACACCCCGCCCTCTCCCGACAACAATACACCAGCACTGCCAACGCAAGCCGTTGTCAAACAAAATCCGTTTGCCTACAAAGCCTTTACGGTGTTGTGGCTGGCAACCGTATTGTCCAATATCGGCACATGGATACACGATGTCGGCGCAGGCTGGCTGATGACGTCATTGTCGCAATCCTCTCCTGTGTGGGTATCGCTCACGCAAGCCGCCACAACGCTGCCTGTATTTTTATTGGCTCTGCCGGCAGGCGCATTGGCAGACAAGGTAAACCGCAAGTACATGCTGATGATTGTGCAGACATGCTTATTGTTGGTGGCAAATATATTGGGTATCGTGGTGGCAGCGGGTAAAGCCACGCCTTTAATATTGCTGTTGTTCACCTTTTTTATGGGCGTCGGCGCGGCAATGACTTCACCCGTTTGGCAAGCGATTGTGCCAAGTTTGGTGCCGCGCGCCGCCTTGCAGCAAGCAGTGGCGATGAACAGTGTTGGCGTAAACATCAGCCGTGCCATTGGTCCGGTATTGGCGGCAGTGTTGATTGGCTCTCTGGGTATTGCCGCACCGTTTTTTGTTAATGCCTTGAGTTTTATGCTGGTATTGCTGGCACTTTTCTGGTGGCAGCCGCCTGCCGCCGCCGAAAAACGGCTGCCGCCTGAAGCACTGGCAGGCGCAGTGCGGGCCGGCTGGCGTTATGCCCTGCACAGCGAATTATTGCGCGCGCCCTTATTGAAAGCAGCGGGATTTTTTGTGTTTGCCAGTGCTTATTGGGCATTACTGCCCTTGATTGCCAAACAAGTATTGCACGGCAATGTCAGCCTTTACGGCATATTGCTCGGTTGTATCGGCATCGGTGCAATTGGCGGTGCATTATTACTGCCCGCGCTGCGTAAACGGAAATCGGCAGATCAATTATTGCTGCTGGGCGCAATCGGTACGATTTTGACTTTGTGCGTATTTGCCTTGGTGCAAAACAATTACGCTGCGGGTGCAGTCTGTTTGATTGCAGGCGCATCGTGGATTGCCGTACTGACTTCTCTGAACACATCGGTACAAATCTCCCTGCCCGATTGGGTGCGCGCCCGCGGCTTGGCGGTGTTTATCATGGTGTTTTTTGGTTCTCAAACACTGGGCAGCATCATTTGGGGTCAAGCGGCGTCTCATATCGGCATTCAGGCAGCCTTATTATTGGCGGCGGCTGGTTTGGGTTTGGCGATGTTTATCATGCGTCGGCTGCATTTGCCCAATGATCAGACGGTTAATTTAGCGTCTTCTCTGCATTGGCCTGAACCCTTGGTTGATGCCTCGGTAACACATGATCGCGGCCCGGTCATGATTACGGTAACGTATCAGATTGCGCCGGAAAATACCGCAGTGTTTTTAAGTGCCGTTTACCGTCTGCGCAAAGAACGCTTGCGTGACGGGGCATACAGCTGGGGCATATTTGAAGACACCGTACAAAAAGGGCAGTATCTGGAATATTTTATCGTGGCTTCATGGCTGGAGCATCTGCGCCAGCACGAACGGGTTACCGAACACGACCGCGACATTCAAACCGAGCTGCTGCAATACCATTGCGGCGATGAACCGCCCAAAGTGGCACATTTTGTTGCACCGTATCCGGACAGCATCAACGCGGCGGATAAATAATCAAAATAGATAAATAATCAACATAATCGGTTAATGTGATTTAGAAATTGGTGCGTTTTCAGGCGGCCTGAAAGATAAAAAAATGCCGCCTTGCGCACAACACAGGAGCAGTATCATGAATGCAGACATGATTTTAATCAACGGTCAATTCAGCACCTTAGACCGCAGCAAACCGCAAGCCCAAGCGGTTGCCATAACCAACGGCGTATTCAGCGCAGTGGGCAGCGAAGCGGAAATATTGGCGCACCGCGGTGAGCGCACTGCCGTTATCGACCTCAAAGGCAAACGCGTGATTCCCGGTTTAATCGACAGCCACCAGCACATCATTCGCGGCGGGTTGAGCTATAACTTGGAATTGCGCTGGGACGGCGTACCGACGCTTGCCGAAGCCATGCGCCGCTTAAAAGAACAGGTTGATAACACCCCTGCACCGCAATGGGTGCGCGTCGTGGGCGGATTTACCGAACATCAGTTTGCTGAAAAACGATTGCCCACGCTTGATGAAATCAACGCCATTGCCCCCGACACACCGGTATTTATTCTGCACTTGTATGACCGCGCTTTACTCAACCGCGCCGCTTTGCGTGCCGTGGGCTATACCGCCGACACCTCCAATCCGCCCGGCGGCGAAATTCAGCGCGATGCACACGGCAATCCCAACGGCCTGCTGCTGGCACGACCCAATGCAGGGATTTTGTATGCCACGCTGGCAAAAGGACCGAAACTGCCGCCGGAATACCAGCTCAATTCCACCCGCCACTTTATGCGTGAACTGAATCGGCTGGGCGTTACCGGCGTAATTGATGCAGGCGGCGGCTTTCAAAACTATCCCGAAGACTATGAAATCATCGCCAAGCTGGCACAAGACAATGAATTAACCGTGCGTATTGCCTACAATTTATTCACCCAACACCCGGGTGCGGAATTGCAGGACTTCCAAGGCTGGGTATCATCACTCACCGCCCACCGCGGCAATGACTATTACCGCCACAATGGTGCGGGAGAAATGCTGGTTTATACCGCTGCTGATTTTGAAGATTTCAGAGAGTCGCGCCCTGAAATGCCGCCAAACATGGAAACCGATTTAGAACCCGTGGTGCGGGTGCTGGCAGAAAACCGCTGGCCGTGGCGGCTTCATGCCACCTACGATGAAACCATTTCCCGCGCCTTAGATGTGTTTGAAAAGGTAAACCGCGACATTCCGCTGCAAGGCTTGAATTGGTTTTTTGACCATGCCGAAACCATCAGCAAGCGCAATATTGACCGCATCGCCGCTTTGGGCGGCGGCATCGCGGTACAGCACCGCATGATGTATCAGGGCGAGTATTTTGCCGAACGCTACGGCACAAAAGCCGCGGAAAACACCCCGCCGATTGCCGACATGCTGGCAGCAGGTATTCCCGTGGGCGCGGGAACAGACGCCACCCGTGTTGCTTCCTACAACCCTTGGGTTTCGCTGGCATGGCTGGTAACGGGGCAAACACTCGGCGGATTGCGCCTGTATCCGCGCAGCCGCTGTTTAAGCCGCGAAGAAGCCTTGCGCTTATGGACTGAAGCCAACACATGGTTTTCATCGGAAACGGGCAAGAAAGGGCAAATCAAAGTGGGGCAATATGCTGATTTGTGCGCATTAAGCAGCGATTATTTTCAGGTTGCCGAAGAAGAGATTCGCCACATTGAAGCCGAATTTACCGTGGTGGGCGGCAAAATTGTGCATGGTGCGGGCGATTTCACCGATTTTGCACCGCCTTTACCCGCCGCCATGCCCGATTGGTCGCCGGTGAATCGGTTCGGCGGCTACTACCGCCCCGTCCCTGCCGCCAAAACCAAAGCCATTGCTGCCTGCGGCTGTGCCAACGCTTGCAATGTTCACGGTCATGCGCACACCGCTGCCGACAACCGTGCAGTGTCTGCCGATGGACAAAAAGCATTTTGGGGCGTGTTTGGGTGCAGTTGCTGGCTGTGATGCGATGAAGATTCTACACAGCATAATAACAATCATTCGCATAAAAACTGTCTTTACGAAAGCGAGAAAATGAGTAGAGAATTCATCGTATTACTGGGTGCCAATCAGTATCTCAGAGAACGGGCGCTGGCGGGTGCCCGTCAATGCACACAGGCAGAGGTGTGGATTGCCGACCCTTTGGCTGTTTTGAACAAAAACAGGTATTTTGACGGAAGCCTTCCTGCCAGCCCTTATGATGCAAAAAGCATTATTGAGCAGGTTGAGAACATGAATAACATGAAACTGCTTTCCGTTATTCCGCTTAATGACTGGGTTCTTGAAACGGCAAACAAAGTTAATGCTCATTTTGGATTACCTGCGCTTAGCGAGCAGACAGTGGTGCGTGCCAGAAATAAATTTGCAATGAAGCTGATGTTTTCTGAGCATCATATTCCGATTGCGGATTACTTCCTTCTGAGTAACGATGATGAACTGCCTGCGGCATTAGCACATGTTGGACTCCCTGCGATAATAAAACCCTATGATTTTGGCGGCAGCGGCGGTGTTTTTGTGGCAAACACCCACGAAGAAGCGGTTAAATATCTCGGTGAATCCAGAGAACTCATTTCCATGCACAAAGATGCGTTCAAAATAAAAGGTGATAAGTATCTTATCGAGGAATACATCAATTCAGTTGATGAAGTTTCCGTTGAAGTGATCTGTTTCAGAGGGAAATACAAAACAGTAACCGTTACGGAAAAATATCTTTCTCCTGAACCGTGGTTCAGCGAGCTGGGGCATCTTGTTCCCAGCTTCCGCCATAAGGACGAAGAACTCAGGTCGCTTGCGGAAAAATCCTGTGCGGCTTTGGGTATTGAATTTGGCATGGCCCATGTAGAAATAAAAATAAGAGATGGTCAATTCTATGTCATTGAGATTGCCGCCAGACCCGGAGGCGACGGGATTATGGATCAGGTTGAAACCGCCTTTGGTATCAATCCGTATGCGTTGCATATAGGTGCTTATCTGGGACAGGATACGACGGAGACGCACATACCTGAACCATCAGGAACAGCTGCCATTGCCTTTCTCAAAGCGAAAGAAGGGGTAATCACCAAGATTAATCGAGCGGAAGATCTTGAATACGATAAAAACCTGTTTTCGCTGAAGATAACAACTGAGGTTGGCAAAAAAAGCGAACCGCCAAAAAATTGGAGTACCAGAGAGGGCGTGGCAGAGTTTTACTGGTACGGCTATTTTGAAGACAAAAAAACACTGCTGCCCCTTGATAAGGCCCGCGCAATATCGGCGAAATTATTTGAGGTGGAATAAATAAGTGTATCTTTATATATTAACATCGGCTCTGTATCGGCTCAGCTGCGGTGCGCTCATCATCGCTGTTAATTGGTTAATGGTAATCAGCAGCTCATCACTTGGCTGGCTGGCGACAACGGTGGCACTGACATTTATTCCGGCAATGGTTGTGCCGCTTATCTGGCGGGGCAGCAATGGAAATTTATCCGGCAAGACGCTGACTCAATACAGTCTGCTGGCTGCCGCTGTGATTTCTGTCATCATGTTTATGACAGACAGTCAGTATTTTCTGTTGGGTCTGAATACGGTTATCTGGTTTTTCTTCTTTGTCATGGAATCCAGCTGGGAATCATGGTTTGCAAGCGAGTGCAAAAACCTGAATGATAAGGAAATAGAGCGATTCAGTTCAATAACCATGACTGCCAACCAGGCGGCTTTGATGATTGGTCCTGTTGTTGTTGCCTACATATTTGAAAATCAACCCGAATATGTTATTTTATCCTGTGCAGTATTGTATCTTTTCTGCTTTATTGCCCTGTGGTTTGCAGGCTCAGATAAGCCTGTTTTATCCAATCATTCAACAGGCGAAGCTGAACCGAGTGATAAGTTACAGCACCTTAAAATTTCAGGTGTTGAAGCGGCACTGCTGCTTATCTGGCCTACTCTGGCAATGTTTAATTTTATGCTGCCTGCTCAGGTGGTGGCTGCGCACGGCAGCATGACTCAAGTTGGATTGCTTGATGCGCTGATGGGTGTCGGCATGATTGTTTCCGGCTTTGTCGTTGCCCATGCGGGATTAAACAGAATAATCGTCAAGTATCAATTAACCTCGGTGTTAATCATTATCGCCATGCTGTTATGGGGTTTGGGTGGCAACATCGTATGCTGGTTATTGGCGGTATTTCTCTTGGGGGTATCATTCAACAGCCAGAGAATTATCGTCCGAGGTGAACTTGCTAAAAAATATCACCCGAATCTTGTCGGTAAAATTGTTTCGGGTGCAAATGCCTTTTCCTTTATTTTAATATCATTCTCATTGATGGTATTTCACGGTAAAATCAATGTTAATTGGATAATTCCCTTTGTATTCAGCTTGTTAATGGGCGTAATTATCCCTTTAAAAGGTAAATCAGAAAACAGCGCAGAACGCAGCCGCTGATACTGCCGAATGCTGGTTACCATAAACAGGCTGCCTGAATGGGTGCTTTGTTTGCTTTTCGATAACAATTGCACACACAATTCAGGCAACCTGATAATTAAAAAATCAACCCAAAATCATTTCATTGCATCGCTCAGTGCTTTCACGTTGTAGCGAAACATTTGTATATAGGTTGCTGCCGGTGCACCCGCACTCAATGAATCGGCATACAGCACACCGTTTACTTTAACACCGGTTTCTTTGGCAATGCGCTCAATCACACGCGGGTTTTTGATGTTTTCGGTGAACACCGCTTTGATATTTCGCTGTTTGATTTGACGAATAATCGCCGCTACTTGTTTGGCAGACGGCTCTGCTTCTTCACTGACGCCTTGCGGTGCTAAAAATTGCACGTGATAGCGGTTTCCCAAATAATTGAACGCATCGTGCGAAGTAATGACCTTGCGTTTGGATTCGGGAATGGTGTTGAATGTTTGTTTTGTCCACACGTCCAGTTGGTTTAATTCGGCTTGAAAATTTTTCAGCCGCCGCTGGTAGTAAACCTTACCTGCTGCGTCTGCCTGAATCAGCGCATCGGCAACATTTTTAGCGTAATCTTTCATCAAAACCGGGTCTTGCCAAACATGCGGATCAAGTTCATGGTCGTGGTCATCATGACCGTGTTCATCTTCCGGCATGGACAAGGCTTTGATGTTGGCGGCGGCATAAAACAGCGGCACTTTGCTTTGCTCGGCGGCACGCACCAAATTGGCGCGTTCAAATCCCAAGCCATTGAGTAACAACACTTTGGCTTGGCGAATTTTGCGTACATCAGCATTACTCATGGTATAAACATGTGCGTCTTGCCCGGGCGCAATGATGTTTTGCACCGTTACGCGCTCGCCGCCGATTTGCTTTGCCACATCGCCCAAGATGCTGAAACTTGCCGTTACCGGTAATGGCTCTGCCATCAGGCTGCCTGAAAGCAGGGTAAGCGCAAATCCAAATAATCGTTTTTTCATTTTTTTCTCTTATGTATATCAATGCTGTATAAGAATCAATGCGCACGATGGCGGCGATGCCGCCACCAGCGCGGCAGTAAACCGCTTTCTTGCCCGAAAATCAGCGACAACACATAAACCAAGCCGCAGCACAAAATAATGGCGGGACCTGAGGGCAATTCCACGTAATACGAAAACAATAAACCCGCCAAGCCGCACGATATTGCCATCAGCGTTGCCAGCGCAATCAAACCGCCCATGCTGTTTGCCCACAACCGCGCACTGATGGCGGGTAGCATCATCAAACCCACTGCCATCAGCGTTCCCAATGCCTGAAAACCGGAGACCAAATTCAGAACCACCAGCACCAAAAACGCCAAATGCCACACACTGCCGCGTCCGCCCACCGCCTGCAAAAACAAGGGGTCAATGCTTTCCAGAAGCAAAGGGCGGTACATCACCGCCAGTGCCAGCAAGGTGATGCTGGAAACCACTGCCACCAAAGTTAATGCGGGCAAATCCACCGCCAAAATTGAACCAAACAATAAATTCAATAAATCCACGCTGTTGCCGTTACGGCTCACCAGCACCACCCCGATTGCCAAGCTGCTTAAATAAAAAGCGGCAAAACTCGCGTCTTCTTTGATGTTGGTAAAACGGCTTGCCAAGCCCGCCAGCAATGCCATTGTTAATCCGGCAACAAAACCGCCGATACTCATGGCAGGCAAACTCAATCCTGCCATTAAATAACCCACTGCCGCACCGGGTAAAATGGCATGCCCCAGCGCATCGCCCACCAAACTCATGCGCCGCATCATTAAAAATACGCCAATGGGCGCAGTGCTGACCGCCAAAAACACCATTGCCGCCAAAGCATAACGCATGAAATCAAATTCAATAAAAGGCTGAAACAGCCAGTTAAACATAGACATAAACTCACTTTGTTTCATTTGCGGTTTTAAAAATAACCATTATTCGGAACGGCTTGCTTTTAAAACACAACCCTGTTTTTTTATCCGCATTGTTTGTCGAATGCAATATCGCTGACAAATTTTGGTTCAAGCCGCTATACCGCGCACCATTCGGCACTGTCATGGCGGCGCATGGCATCATTGGCTGCCTGAAAATGCGCCGCGCTTAATACTTCATCGGTTTTGCCTGCCGTCACATACTCCCGCGCCAACATTAACGCATACGGAAAATATTGGCGTACTTGTTCATTATTGTGCAGCACCGCAATCAACAAACAACCTGTCTGCGCTTGGTGGCGGCACAACATCTCCAGCAATACTTCGGTGGTGCGCACATCTACTGCGTTAAAAGGCTCGTCCAGCAGCAATACTTTGGCGTTTTGCACCAATAACCGAGCAAATAAAACCCGCTGAAATTGACCATTGGATAATTGTCCGATACCGTGCGCGAAAAAATCACTCATGCCCACTTGCGCCAAGGCGGCATGAACGCGTTTATGCTGAGTCGGCGACACACTGCCGAAAAAACCGATTTCATGCCACAATCCCATTGCCGCCAATTCATAAACGCTCAAGGGCTGGCTGCGGTCAATGTCGGATTGCTGCGGCAAATAAGCAATGTCTTTGCACGTGATGCCCTGCCAATCCACACAACCCGTATCGGCTTTAATCAAGCCCATCATCGCTTTTAATAAAGTGGATTTGCCCGCACCGTTCGGACCGATAACCGCCCACATTTCACCCATACCGAATTGCACGTTTAAATGATGTATTGCCGGACGGCGGCGATAACTGACCGTTAAATTACGAACCAACACGCTCATATTGACTGAACCGCCCAATAAAAAATACCCCACAGCAGAACCAATAATATTGCCGCCCCCAGCAAACGCTTCGCCAAGCCCGTCAATAATAATGAAAACATATTATTTCCTTAAAAACACATCGGCGGCAGAAAAAACCAACGTTTTTTCTGCCGCTTTATTTTACGTCCTGTATCAAAAATACAGCAACTTGCTGTAAAAGCAGAACTCATCTCGAAATAACACTGTAAAAATACAGTCAATTCACTAAAAATAGCACACACCAGCATCAAGAGCGATTGCAAATATCGCGGCAATTTGCTGTTTCCGCTGATTCAATCAAAATATTTGGGTTATGACAACCAAGGCATTAAAATGTCTGGAAAGGAGTCATGATCTTATATTTTACCTTATCAATATTTTCATACGCTTATTGCGGCAGCGGGCGCAAACGGCAAGGAGTGATTACATCCAGTTTGGGGTCGTATTTTTCTGTTTTCACCTCCAAAATTCCAAGCATAGTATGAAAAAGATTATCATGGCTGTATTTGTTGTTTTGAGCCTCATTTTTGATACACTCATAATCAACATGGTCATATTTTTTCATATTTTCGCTCATCCACAACGCCATAGGTACCTCTTTTTGCTCTGTTGGGGCTATTTTGTAGGGAAAACCATGCAAGTAGATATTGTTTTCGCCAAGAGATTCTCCGTGGTCTGATAGGTAAAGCAAGCCCGATTCAAGCTCGGGAAATTTTTTAAGACTGTCTATCACAGAAGAGATGATAAAGTCGGTATATAAAATCGTATTGTCATAAGTATTTATAATGGCTTCCCTTGAGCATTTGCTTAAATCTGCCGTATCACATGTAGGCTTAAATACCTTAAATTTATTAGGATATCGTTTGTAGTACGTGGGTCCGTGGCTTCCCATAGTATGCAACACTATCACGGTATTTTTCGTTATCTGTTTAAGTCTGTCTTCAAATCCATCAATCAGGGCTTCGTCTATGCAATATTCGCCGTTACAATATTTCGGATTATTTGTTTTCACCATATTTTCCGTATAAACACGATTGCAAACGCCTTTGCAGCCATCGTCATTTTCAAGCCATATAATGTTATATCCGCTTTGCTTTAGCAGATCCATAACATTTTCCGTAAAAGCAGCGTCATTGTTGTTGAATTTGCTCGCGCTCATGTGCGAAAACATACATGGTACAGAAACCGCTGTTGCCGTTCCGCAAGAGAAAACCTCTTTAAAATACGCCATATCTTGTTTGGAAAGCTGCGGATTGGTTTCTTTTTCGTATCCGCCCAAAGAGAAATTTAAAGCCCTCGCTGTTTCTCCCAAAACCAACACAAACACGGTAGGATAAGGATCTTCAAACGGCACAAGCTTAGCATTCTCGTCAAGCCTCATAAATTGCCTTTTCGCCAATGCCTCAATTTGGAAATAGCGAACTAAAGCATATATATGATTGGCTGGATTTATCAGTTTGCGTACTTCTCTATTATTGCGTCCGAAAGAGGCATAATCTTTATAAAAAGCGAAAGCCAATACAGCAGTGGTGGAAAAGCATACTAGAAGCACAAAAGTACCGCGTTGCAATTCCTTGAAAAACGGCTTATATTCTATTTTTATAAAAAAAAGAGCTATGGCGGGCAATATTCCAAGCATTAACACCCACGCCAAAAGCCCAAGAGTGATGAGGTCAAATGCTTCACGGCTATTTGTCTCAAATACATTTCTTATCATATCAGAGTCTATGTATATGCTGTATTTATACATCATATAATTCGCAGTGCTTGATATTATCAACAACAATCCCAAAAGCGGTTTTGTTATGTACGGCAAAAGAATTATATTAAATATCGCAGCAAGCAGAATAAATAAAAGAAATGGCATAGAACAAACAAAAAGCAGCGTCTGAAAATCTTCAATCTCAATATGCGTCAATATATATCGCCAAAATGAGAAATTCAATATAACCGTAAAATATGCCGCAGCGATAGCAATCAACCAAATTCTCGTTAATGAAAATCTTAATTTTTCGAATTTCATAAATTTTGTTCTCTCGCTAAATTTATATTGCACGGAGGAGATTTTAGTTTAACACAGATAAAACTGTTTAAAAAAACCGTTACCGTTTTGAAAGTAAATCGTTGTACCACTGCAAAAACGCATCGAGCGGCACATAACCCAGCAAAGGTTCACTGCGGCTGCCGTCGGCATACACCACGAACAAGCCGGGCGGACCAAATAAGCCATATTCTTTAAGCATGGCTTGCTGCACGGGTGTATTGGCGGTTACATCAATTTGTAAAAAACGATCCTCGTTCAACAACCGCTTCACTTTCGCATCACTGAAAGTATAAGCCGCCATTTCTTTGCACGACACGCACCAATCGGCGTAAAAATCCACCAATACCGGTTGTTTGGCATCTTCGGCAAATGCGGCTTCCATAGCGGTGCGTACATCGTCCGGGTGGAAAAAACTGCGGCCGAAATGCGCTTCATCAGACGGATACAATGTCAATGCCCGATGAAAAATCGTACTTTCTTGGCGAACCGAACCTGCTGCAAAATACACCGCCGCCACCAGCAACAGCACGCCCAACAGATTGCTGACCGTTTTCAGGCTGCCTGAAAACACCCGCGCCTTCACCAATAACAAACCGGCGGGAATCAATAACAGCAAAACATAAGCAATCACCACCACACCATACGGCAAAAACGGCGTGGCCAAATAAATCGCCGCCGCCAGCAGCAAAATACCGAATGTATATTTAATGCCATTCATCCAACTGCCCGAACGAGGCAAAATATGCGAACCGAAAACCGCTACCGCAATCAACGGCAAACCCGTACCCAATGCCAAAACATACAAAGCCAAACCGCCCAATACAGCATCACCCGTTTGCCCGATATAGCCTAAGGCAAATGCCAAGGGCGGCGCCACGCACGGGCCGACAATCAACGCCGAAAATATGCCCATCACCAACACTGAAACCAATTTACCGCCGCCTAAACGGCTACTCTGTGTTTGGAAAAACGCTTGAACACGATTGGGCAGCTGAATGCTGTAAACACCAAACATCGCCAGTGCCAGCAACACCAATACCGCCGATGCCGCCAACACCACCCAAGCCTGTTGCAGCCACACCGTAACCAATGCGCCCGTCAAACCCGCCGTGATGCCGACTGCCGCATAAGTAATCGCCAAACCTTGCACATACAGCACCGACAACAGCAAAGCGCGGCGTTTGCTGTGATTTTGTCCGCCCAGCACAATGCCGGAAACAATCGGCAGCAAAGGATACATACAGGCAGTTAAACTCAAACCCAACCCGGCGACAAAAAACGCCAACAAGTTGGCGCTCAAGGTTTCCCAAGACAGCTTAAACCGGCTACTGTCCGTGTTCACTGGACGCGGCGGCAGCGTGGGATTCACCGAATTTTGCGGATTATTTTCCAAAAAAGGCTGTCCTGCCGATACACTTTGCCGCCGATATGTTCCGTCGCCATTGATGTAAAACACCGCCGCCGCCGGCGGATAACACACACCGACATCAGCGCAGCCTTGATATTCCAACGTTACCGTAAAAGGTTCATCGCGCTTTGCATTCGGCTGATACAGCCAATTTACTTCGACTTCATGGTGATATACTTCTTGTTTACCGAAAAATTCATCGTTTTTTTCCTGACCCGCGATTGGAAATTGCCCGTCGGCAACCAATTGACCGGCGGGATCGGTATCAGCGAAAATTTTCTCGCGGTAAAGATAATAACCCTCGGCAATGGCAATTTTTGCCGATACCTTGTCGCCGCCAACCGTTAGCTGCGGAACAAAAGCCTTATCGGCACTCAATAATTTACTTGCATCAATTGCCCATGCTGCCTGAAACAAACCCAGCAGTAAAAAGGCAAGACCGAGCCATTTTTTCAGCATAAAAAAACCATTTTAAAAAACAAGCCGTTTCTTATATCACATCAACGCAACACCGGCACTACTTCTTACGGATAAATACTGTGTATCGAAAACCGTTTACAGTGCTTGCGGATTGTTTAAAATTTTATTGTTCAATTGGAATCAGCCGTCAATTCGGCTACGGAAATTGAATCATTGCGTATGCGGAATGATTGTGTATTGATTCAAAATTTTCACTCTCTACAGTGAACGCATCAATCCGCGGATCGGCTTTAAGGGCGGTGGCAATATCGCGCACCATGTCTTCCACAAATTTCGGATTGTCGTAAGCGTGTTCGGTAACAAATTTCTCATCGGGTCGTTTCAGCAAGCCGTACAACTGGCAAGAGGCTTGCGATTCCACCAAATCAATCACTTCTTCAATATTCACCACCCGAGTACAGCATAAAGACACGGTAACGTGCGAGCGCTGATTGTGCGCGCCGTATTGCGAAATTTCCTTGCTGCACGGGCAAAGGCTGGTTACCGGGACCATCACCTTCAGGGTGTGGCGGTATTGCCCGCTGCAGATTTCACCGCTCAGGGTTACATCGTAATCCAAAGTGCTTTTAATGCCGGAAATCGGTGCGGTTTTTTGACGGAAAAACGGAAAATTCAGGCTCAGCTTCCCCGAATGCGAATCCAGCCGCTCCAGCATTAATTCTGTGAGCCGCCGCAAACTGTCAAACGCAACAGCGTGTTCAGATTCTTCCATTAGCGCCACAAAACGCGACATGTGCGTGCCTTTTTGGTCGGCGGGCAAAAACACAGTCATCGTAAACCGCGCCACCGTATGCTGGCTGCCATCGTCAGAGGCAATCACCACCGGCAAGCGCAAATCCTTAATGCCCACCTGATTAATCGGCATATTGCGTTTATCAAGACTGCTTTGCACATCGGCAATGGCATTCATGCGTTGAACTTTCTGCTGGTATAAACGTGGGCTAAATGTGTGCGCTTACCCAAATCTCAAGCCCGCACCGACTCCCCGGGCATTTTTCGATGCCAATCACTCACCTGCTGTATCTGATGCGCTGCATTCAGCAATTTCGCTTCTGCAAAATAATTACCAATGAATTGCACCCCAATCGGCAAGCCGTCGGCAGAAAATCCGGCAGGCAGTGTGATGCCCGGCAATCCTGCCAAATTTACAGAAATAGTATAAATATCAGATAAATACATTTGAACAGGATCATTAATATCGCTGTTCAGCTTTGGTGCGGCGGTGGGGGCAACGGGTGCGAGAATCACATCACACGCTTTGAAGGCTGCCTGAAAATCATTGGCAACCAAGCGGCGCAGTTTTTGCGCTTTCAAATAATAGGCGTCGTAATAGCCGTGCGACAACACATAAGTGCCAATCATGATGCGGCGTTTGACTTCGCTGCCGAAGCCTTCGGTTCGGGTATTGCTGTACATTTCGTCCAAATTATTAAAATGTGCGGCACGATGCCCGTAACGTACGCCGTCATAACGCGATAAATTGGTGCTGGCCTCGGCAGAGGCAAGTACATAGTAAGCGGGAATGGATAATTCGGTTTGCGGCAAGCTCACGTCCACCATTTGCGCACCCTGCGCCTTAAGCACTGCCACCATGCTGCTGATGGCTTGCTGCACATCGGCAGCCAAACCTGCGCCGAAATACTCTCGGGGCAAACCCACTTTTAACCCTGCCAGCGGACGGTTTAAATCACGGCAATAATCTTCTTTTGCGCGTTCTAAACTGGTGGAATCACGCGCATCAAAACCCGCCATGGCATTTAACAATACCGCACAATCTTCAGCGGTTTGCGCCATCGGTCCCGCCTGATCAAAACTGGAAGCATAAGCAACCACGCCGAAACGGCTGACAATGCCGTAAGTCGGTTTAATGCCGGTAATGCCGCAGTGAGATGCGGGCTGACGAATCGAACCGCCGGTATCCGAACCCAATGCCGCCGGCGCAAGACGCGCCGCCACCACGGCAGCCGAACCGCCTGAAGAACCGCCGGGAACATGGTTTTCATTCCACGGATTGCGCGTTGCGCCGCGAAACGATGTTTCCGTGGTGGACCCCATGGCAAACTCGTCCATATTGGTGCGCCCCAAAGTAACCATGCCTTCATTCAGCAGGTTTTGCACTACGGTAGCGGTATAAGGTGAAACAAAGTTATCCAGCATTTTGCTGCCGCACGCACTTTTCCAGCCCGTTTGACAAAATATGTCTTTATACGCCATCGGCACACCGGTAAGCAGGCTGCCTGAACCGCTTTGCAAACGCGCATCGGCTGCCTGCGCTTCTGCCAAAGTGCGCTCTTTGTCTAAAGTAATATAGCCGTTAATGGCTTCATTTCCGGCTGCAATGGCTTGTAAATAATCCTGTGCCAACTCAACGGCACTGACTTTTCGGGTTTGCAGTAAATCACTGCATTGTTTGACGGTGTAATTATTCATGGTGGTTGTATTTGATGTAGTGGAGTATTTAAGAATTGTTTACCGCAGATTGTTTACCGCGGATTATTTACCTCTTTACAGGCAGCCTATTGTTTCAGGCAGCCGCTGATTGGGTTTACTCAATCACTTTGGGTACCAAATACATACCATTTTCCACCAAAGGCGCAACCGCTTGGTAACGATCACGCTCATTGGTTTCGGTAACCGCATCTTCCCGCAGGCGCAAAGCGATTTCGTGCGGGTGTGCCATCGGTTCGACACCGTCGGTATTGACACTTTGCATCTTTTCCACCAATTCAAAAATACCGTTCAGTTCGCTTAATGTCTGCGCCGCTTCGGCATCAGACAAATTCAATCGGGACAACTTGGCAATTTTTTCCACATCAGCCAAAGTTAAAGCCATGTTAAAATCCTCTTGTCGGTTTAATAAACCCGAAAACTACGCTATCATTACGCGTTTTTAAAGATGTACGGTGCAGTACTTTTAAGCACCGGAATTCGATGATTATAACCGAAAACAGACAAACCGCACCCGCATCGGACGCTTCCGCACGCTGCGCAAAACACGTTTTCCCATACTTTTAATATATTATTATTTACACCGGAATTTGACACTCTTTAAGGATAAGCCATGTTTCGCTTCTTCACCCGCTACTTTTCTAACGATTTGGCCATTGACTTAGGCACAGCCAATACTTTGATTTATTTAAAAAACAAAGGCATTGTTCTGGACGAGCCTTCAGTGGTTGCCGTGCAAACCGAAATTTCCAGCGGCAAAGAAACCATTTTGGCAGTGGGCAGTGAAGCCAAAAACATGCTGGGGCGCACACCGGGCAGTATCCGCGCCATTCGCCCAATGAAAGACGGCGTTATTGCCGACTTCAATATTACCGAAAAAATGCTGAAGCATTTCATTAAAAGCGTCAATAAAGGGCATTTATCCGCCGCTCCGCGCATTGTGATTTGTGTTCCTTGCGGTTCAACCCAAGTGGAGCGCAAAGCCATTCGCGATTCGGCTTTGGCGGCAGGTGCTTCTTTAGTCAATTTAATTGAAGAACCCATGGCAGCTGCTATTGGTGCAAATTTACCCATTGAAGAACCCACGGGTTCTATGGTTGTGGACATCGGCGGCGGCACCACTGAAATCGGTGTTATCTCTCTTTCCGGCGTTGTCTATTCCCACTCTATCCGCGTAGGCGGCGATGCTTTCGATAAAGCCATCATCAATTACGTGCGCACCCACTTCGGCACCACCATCGGCGAACCCACTGCCGAAGAAATCAAGAAAAATATCGGTTCTGCTTTTCCGGGCATGGAAGTGCATAACATGGAATCCAAAGGGCGCAAACTCGACGAAGGCATTCCGCGTTCATTTACCATTTCGTCAAATCAAGTTTTAGAAGCCTTGAGCGAACCCTTAAACCAAATCACCCAAGCCGTGAAAAACGCGCTGGAACAAACACCGCCGGAATTGGGTGCTGACATTGCCGATCGCGGCTTGGTATTAACCGGCGGCGGTGCTTTACTCAAAGGCTTGGATCGCATGTTGTCCGAAGAAACCGGTTTGCCGGTGATGATTGCCGAAGACCCGCTCACTTGCGTTGCGCGCGGCTCAGGCAAGGCTTTGGACATGATTGGCAAATTGAATTCTATTTTTATTAACAATCCTTAAACCCAAATTTTTAATTTCTGTTTATTTTGTTTAAACCATGTACAACAATGACAGCTCACCCAGTTTCGCGAATCCGCGCCTGCGCCCTGCCAGCAAGCTTGTGTTTCTTGCTTTGGCAGCGGTGGTGCTGTTGCTGTTGGATCACCGCTATGCGCCCATTGCCCGTGCCAAATCGGTGGTTGCCACTGCGCTTTATCCTTTGCAATGGCTCGCCAATCAACCGATAAACGGTGTACGCCGCGGCGTTGCGTTTTTACAAAACCAGCACCACCTGCTTGCCGAAAACCAAAGGTTGCATGAAGAAAACGCACAATGGGCTCAGCGTTGGCATTTACAGCAAGCCCAGCTGCAAGCATTAACCCACTTAGACGCCATACAGCACTTAAAAAACCAAGCCTTGCCCAATTCTATTGTTGCCAAAGTCATTTCCGTCGGCAGCAACACCGATTCCGATTTATTGGTGATTAACCAAGGCAGTCAAAACGGCATCACCGCCGGCGATCCCGTTACCGATGAACACGGTTTAATCGGACAAATCACTGCTGTACAGCCATTCAATGCCGAAATCACTTTGGTTACCAGCAACCGCACCGTTATCCCTGCCATGGTCGCACGGACAGGAGTGCGTACCTTAGTGTACGGCAACAGCAACAGCATTGATTTACCCTATTTCCCTGCCGATGCCAGTTTGAAAACCGATGATTTACTGATTACCTCCGGTGTGGACAGTATTTATCCTGCGGGTATTCCCATTGCCCAAATCATCAGTGCGGAAACCGGCAACGGCTCGCCCTACTACCGAGTTGAATTGCGCCCTGCTTCAGACAGCCGCCGCAGTCAATTTGTGTTGATTTTGCCGCAAACCAAACACAGTGAACCATCGGTTGAACCGAAACCGCAAACTGCTTCGGAAGTCCGGTTATGAACAATATCCGCAGCTTTTTTTTACGCAAACCCAAACGTTTGGTCATTGCCAGCTTGATTGTTTCCGTATTTTTAGACTTTATTCCCTTTGATGCGTCATGGTCGTTTTGGCTGCCTGAATGCACGGTATTGCTGTTGCTGTACTGGACACTGCACCGTCCGCAGGACGTTGGGCTGGGTACGGCTTTTTTAATGGGCTTGATCATTGATATAGGCACGGGTTCACCTTTCGGACAGCATGCGTTGTCTTATATTTTTGCCGTATTTTTTATCCAGCAGCAACGCCGCTTTGTTTTGTCCTATACCTATGGTTTTCAATGCGTAGTGCTGGCGGGTGCTTTATTGATTAATACCATCACCACCACCTTGATTCATTTTTTTGAAGCCCATTATTTCATCGGCTGGTCGGCATTTGTTTCTCCGTTCACAGGCGCACTGTTGTGGCCATTATTGAATAAATTCATGCTGTTTATCTCCAATCATCAGTCTGACTAAAAACAATATTCAACAATGAAATTAAAATTCCAATCAACCAAACCCCCACCGCCGCCGCGCAATCTCAAGCGCGATCATGTCCTGCGCATTATGGTGGCTTTAGGATTGATTGTACTGTGTTTTTTTCTGCTGGCAACGCGGTTTTTCTATTTGCAAGTCATCAAACACAGCGAATATTCGGCACAAGCTAACAACAACCGCGTATCGCAGATTCCCACCGCGCCGATACGCGGTGAAATCATTGATGCCAACGGCGTGGTATTGGCACACAATTATCCTGCCTATTCATTGGAAATTATTCCCAACCAGCTGGCAGGGGAATTAAGTGAAACCATTGATGCCTTGCGCCAATATGTCAGTATCACCGATGGCGATCTCAAACGTTTCCAAAAATTCCGTACCGACTACCGCTCTTACGAAAGAATTCCGCTTAAACTCAAATTAAGCATGACGGAAGCCGGACAAGTTGCCGCGCAGCTTTATCGATTTCCCGGCGTGGAAGTAAACGCACGCACATTCCGTGATTACCCTTACGGCGAATTAACCGCCCACATCATCGGCTACATCGGACGCATCAGCGACAGCGATGTCAAAGAGCTGGAAGAAAACAAACGCATTCAAAACTATCGCGCCAGCACCCACATCGGCAAAATGGCTTTAGAAAACTATTATGAAAGCCAGCTGCACGGTTTACCCGGCTATCAAGAAGTGGAAAAAGATGCGCAAGGACGCATTGTGCGCACACTCAAATCCGTACCCTCCGTCACCGGACACACTTTGCAGCTGGCTTTGGATATTCGCATGCAAAAAGAAGCAGATCGGCTTATGGAAAACCGCCGAGGTGCATTGGTGGCGATTAATCCGCAAACAGGCGGTATCTTGGCATTGGTTTCCAAACCTTCATTCAATCCGTCTTTGTTTATCGACGGCATTGACACCGAAACATGGAAAAGCCTGAATGAAGACTGGCAGCGGCCGCTCATCAACCGTGCCACACAAGGATTGTATCCACCTGGTTCTACCTTCAAACCGTTTATGGGCATGGCGGCACTGGAAAGCGGACAAATCACCCAAACCACCGTTCTGCCCTCTCCGGGTGCGTGGAGCATTCCCGGCTCTTCTCACTTATTCCGCGATTCCGTGCGCCGAGGGCACGGCTCTGCCAATTTAAGCCGCGCAATCCAAGTATCGTCTGACACATTTTTTTACCGCTTGGGCTACGATATAGGCATTGATAAAACCGTGCCGTATCTGGCGCAGTTTGGTTTGGGTTCGCCCACAGGCATTGACTTAAATCACGAATACCAAGGCATTTTGCCCTCGCGCGAATGGAAAGCCAAACGTTTCGCCAAATCCAGCGAAAAAGTACGCTCATGGCAAGCGGCAGATATGGTGAGTTTCAGCATCGGACAAGGCTATAACGCCTATACACCCCTGCAAATGGCACACGCCACCGCCACACTTGCCAACGACGGCGTGGTGTTCCGCCCGCATGTGGTGAGTAAATTACTTGATCACAGCAACCAGCAAATCACCCTCATTGACCCCAAACCCGTCAAAACCCTGCCTTTTGACCGCAGTAATTTTGAATACGTCAAAAATGCCATGGCATCGGTGTTAAAATCCGGCGGCACTGCATGGCGCGTGGGTACAAATCTGCACTACACCATGGGCGGAAAAACCGGCACCGCACAAGTGGTGCAAATCAAACAAGGCGCACGCTACAACGCTTCCGAATTGGCAGAGCAGCACCGCGATCACGCTTGGTTTATTGCTTTTGCACCGGTGGAAAATCCGCAAATTGCCGTGGCAGTTATTCTCGAAAACGGCGGCTGGGGCGCAACCGCCGCACCGATTGCCCGATCCTTATTTGATTTTTATTTGCTGACACTCAATCAATTGCCGAAAAACCAAACACCCGCTTCAGCAATACAAACAGCACCCGTTATCATCAGCAAACCCGGCAATACCATTGACAGCACCGCTTTGCAGACAAATCTTCTGCCAAACAACGCCGCCTATGCCCCGCCGCCGTTGATGAATGCCTTCCAAACACAGCAAGACACCGCATCGGTGAGCCAACCATGAATCACGATACTTTTCTGCTGAAACGCCTCTGGCAGCACTTATCTGCCCCCATTGACGTATGGCTGTTTTATACCATGCTGGTTATTTACGTCATGAGTCTGTTTCTGCTTTACTCCGCCGACGGGCACGATTTTGGTCAATTGGAACAAAAAACCATTCACACCATTTTGGGTTTTGTTATCTTATGGTTTGTGGCACAAATGCCGCCGCAAATTCTCAGCAATTTTGCCTTGCCTGTTTATCTTTTGGGCATGGCATTATTGTTGTGTGTGGAATTTTTCGGCATCACCGTCAATGGCTCAACCCGCTGGCTTAACCTTGGCTTAATTCGTATTCAGCCGTCTGAAATCATGAAAATCGCCCTGCCGATGATGATTGCTTGGTATTTCCAAAAATACGAACTGAGTTTGCGCTGGTATCACTATTTATGCGCTTTTATCTTAATTGTGATTCCGGTTGCCTTAATTTTAAAACAACCCGACTTAGGCACTGCCACCTTAATTATGGCATCAGGCATATTTGTGGTATTTTTTGCCGGGCTGCCATGGAAAGCCATTTTCACTGCTACTGTCGGCTTTATTGCCGCCACACCAATCATTTGGTTATACGGCATGCACGACTATCAGCGCACACGCGTTCTGATGCTGATTGATCCCACTCAAGACCGATTGGGTTCAGGCTACCATATTCTGCAATCCATGACTGCCATCGGTTCGGGCGGCTTCTGGGGAAAAGGCTGGCTCGGCGGTTCTCAAACCCATTTGGATTACATTCCCGAAGCCACCACCGATTTTATCTTTGCCGTGTTCGGCGAAGAATTCGGACTTATCGGCAACCTGCTCTTACTGGCGGCGTATTTCTTGATTTTGGCACGCGGACTTTACATCAGCTACCGCGCCCCCACCCTCTACAGCCGCACCCTCGCCGGCGCATTCACCATGACCTTTTTTTGCTATACCTTTGTTAATATGGGCATGGTCAGCGGTATCCTGCCGGTAGTCGGCGTACCGCTGCCTTTGGTGAGTTACGGCGGCACAGCCACTTTGTCTGTTATGGTCATGCTCGCCATGATTATGGGCATCAGCAACCAACAACGCATAAAGAAATAGAGGCAGCCTGATGAGTTTTGAAGTAACCAAAATCCTGCTTGCCTTTTTGGTATTGATTAATCCACTGGCAGCATTGGGCTTGTTTCTGGATCATACCGAAGGCTTAAGCAACCGTGAACGGCAGCACATCGCCAAAATTTGCGCCGCAAGCGTGTTCATCATCATCACCATCTTCACCCTTATCGGGCAATATATTTTAAAAGCACTGGGCATTTCTATCGGTTCATTTCAAATTGCCGGCGGTATTTTGGTATTCTTGATTTCACTCTCCCTAATCAACGGTGCAGCCAACCCGACCAAACCCCAAACCGATAAACTGGACATCAACCGAAGCAGTTTTGCCGTTGTCCCCTTGGCCATGCCGATGGTTATCGGTCCGGGCGGCATTTCCACCGTGGTCATCTATGCTTCAGGCAGCCGCCACTACCTTCATCTTTTATCCATACTTGCCGCCGGCTTAATTTGCAGCTTAATTTGTTACTTTACACTTCGGGCAGCCGCCAAAGTAAGCCACTACTTAGGCACAACCGGCATGAACATTCTCAACCGCATTATGGGTTTACTCCTCGCCGCCGTCGCCGTGGAAATCATCATTTCCGGACTAAAAACCATTTTCCCGAGCATCGCTTGATTGACCTGTACCGCAGCCCAATACAGCCAAACAACTGTTTTTTGCACATGGACACGACTTGTCATTCCGATTTCTACCGTACAAGGCTTGATTGTTTCGGATTGCAACATGATGAAAAAGAAAGCAGTTTAGCCAAACAAAAAGGCAAACCGAAGTTATTTTTTATATTGCAAATAAGAATGATTATTGATTATAATCAACTCATGAGATTTGACAGCCCCATATTCAACCGCTTAGACATCACCGCCGCATTGGCTGCGGTGATTGTGCATGTTTTTTTGCTGGCATCTTTGTGGCAAACGCACAAGCCGAAATTGGATTTTGGTACGGAAGAATTGAGTTTTGTTGATTTATCGGCATTTTCATCTGCTGCGCCATCTGCTGAAAATAAACCTTTGCCCATCAAAACTGCTGTGCCGATTCAACCCAAAACCGCGCTTGCCAAGCAACCGATAAAACAATCTATTATCAAACCCGTGATTCAGCAGAATGCACAAGATGATTTGACACAACCCATTCAAAAGCAATTTGATAAGCCTGTGTCCAAACCGCAATCAGATATGCAAGAGGATACGCAAGCGGTCAATCAAGCAATGCCGGCTGCTGATGCGGCGAAAATAAATGTACCGTCAAGCAACAACAGCAACGATGAAATGGCGGGGAGTCAAAAACAGACCGACGGCGGAACAGGCGGCGGTAAAGTAACACCTGCTACGCATTTGGGCGGGCATCTGGGTAATCTGCCGCCAAACTATCCGCCTGATTCTCGTGATAACGGGGAAGAAGGCAGCGTGGTTTTGCGCGTTGCCGTGAGTGCCGAGGGCAGAGCAGACCATGTGGCAATTAAAAAAAGCAGCGGCTTTCCGCGTTTAGACCGCGCCGCCAGACACGCAGTAAAACGCTATCGTTTTCAGCCTGCCACTCGCGGCGGTGTGGCGATTCCTTATGTTTATGTATTTGCGGTGCATTTTAATTTAAGTAATGGGTGATGCCAAAATACATGTGCGGCGGCAGACAACACAATGCCATGCAGATTGCCTGTTGCCGCATTAAAGCAAAAACGATGTGCTTATTCGCTGATACAAGGTGCGAAGCCGTGAACAGTAATGTGGATAAGGTGATCGTAATTCTATGTTTTTACGGGATAAAATAAAATGAATTTGGGCTTGGTTTTTCAGCAAGGCGATGCGGTATTGATTGTAGTCTTTTTGATTTTGGTGCTGATGAGTATTGTTACATGGACGGTTATTATCGTGCGCAGTATCAAATTGGTTCGTGCCAAACACGGCAATCTTGCGGCACAGACGGCAATTTGGGCTTCAGGCAGCCTGAATGAGGCGCAGCAGTTGGCACAGCAGCATGAGTCTCCGATAAGTGATTTAACCGTATCAGCGATTGAGGCACGGCAGCGTTATCAACACAGCGGACATGGTTCGCTGGCGGCGGCTGTGCCGCTGAATGAATATTTGGTGCGCCAAATTCGCAACAGCATGAGCCAGATTTTGCGCCGATTTGACGGCGGCTTAACGGCGTTGGCATCAATCGGGGCGACTGCGCCGTTTATTGGTCTGTTCGGCACAGTATGGGGTATTTATCATGCTTTGGTGAATATCAGCGTGAGCGGGCAAATGAGCATCGCCGCCGTTGCGGGTCCCATCGGTGAAGCCTTGGTGGCAACCGCCGCCGGTTTGTTTGTCGCCATTCCGGCGGTATTGGCGTACAACACACTGGTGCGTGGCAACAAAACTTTGGCGCAAGATATGGACGGCTTTGCCCACGATTTGCATGCACAATTATTGATGCCCGATAAAACAGGTAAATAAGGAAAAATCATGGCTTTTGGTCAATTAAATTCAGGTGAAGACATGCCGATGGCGGAAATCAATGTAACGCCCTTGGTTGATGTGATGCTGGTGCTGCTGATTGTGTTTATGGTAACCATGCCGGTATTAACGCATTCGATACCGCTGCAGCTGCCTGTGGCTTCCGGTAAAAATACATCCGAGCCGAAAGAGCCGCTGCGCTTATCCATTAGCGAGCGCGGGGAGTATGTATTGGGTGAAACCACTTTTGGGCTACCTGAATTAACACAACAATTCAGAGAAGCCAATCAATCCAATCCCGATACGGTGCTGGCGATTGCCGCAGACAAAGGCGCGGCATACGATTATGTTGCCCAAGTTTTGGCGGCAGCGCGAGACGCGGGCTTGCATAAAGTGGGTTTTGTAACCGAAGAAAAACAGTGAAACAAGGAAAATATAGCTGAACTACCAAATTTTTCAAAATGACTGTCTGGAAAAACTACGGCTAATTATCTGAAATCTGCTGAATGTAAGTCATGTTTGCTTTTTTGAAAAAATAATAGTATAGCTATATATATAGAAAAGCGGACTCACACAACAAATGCAATAAATAATTCAGCAAGTCAATCCACTCGCAGTCCTGACAACATTTCTTTGGACGATTGTCTGCCGCAGATAAATCTTGGTTTGTTGTTTAATCGTTGCATGGCTGTTGTATGATTTTTTCCACTCCTGCATCACTCATCTGATTTATGCAAAGCCGCCTGTGATTACTTTTCTCATGTAATTGGCTAGCAGAGATTGATAAGTAAATAATTTTTCTGTTTTATAGAAAATCTGCAAAAAATCCCATGCTTAAATAATATTTAATCATTTCACAGCAATAAAGATATTGCAATTGACCACATAATTACGCCGATAAGAAAATCCAATATTTTCCACGAGATTGTTTTTTTAAATAAAGGCAGCAGAACCCTTGCACCGTAACCCAAGCTGAAAAAGAAAACCCAGGAGGCAAACATTGCACCCAATCCAAACAGATAGGTATGATTGGGGAATTGAATTGAAATAGAGCCAATCAATATAATTGTATCCAGATAGACATGGGGATTAAGCCATGTAAAAGCCAGACACAATAATAAGATTTTATAAGGGGAATTTTTTTCAATATCACTGGGTATCAATGATTCATTATTATTCAGAGCCGAATAGAAATTCTTTGCGCCATAAAAAAACAGAAAAGAAGCACCAAAATATTTTGCAAAATCTACGATTATCGGGAAACCGCGAATAATTTCAGAGAAGCCGGCAACACCTGAATAGATTAGAATAGAATCAGATAAAGCGCATGTAAAACATACCAAGAAAACGTATTGACGCTTTAGCCCTTGTTTTAAAACAAAGGCATTTTGTGCGCCAATCGCTAAAATCAGAGAAAAGCCAACACCAAAACCATAGAGAAAAGCCGTCATAATCAATTTTCCACATAAAAAATATTAAGATGCACTTATAAAATTATAGAATAGGTTGATTTTTAAATTGTTAATTGTGAAATCATTATCTTGGCAATCCTAAATATTACTCGTGATGACAGCAGGGTAAGTTTTTTAATTTCACTGCCAACAGACGGATCAAATTCAATCGACCAAACCTCCTGCCATATCATCGACAAGTACATGACACCATTCCAATGCGTCGGCTTCGTGCTTTTTATCCGCTGTCATGACTTTGTAACCCTCATCAAAGGCGATGGTCATTTTTTTTGACATTTTAAACATGCCTTAAAGCGTAATACATATGTAGTATAAAAGAAAGCCTTTCAGCCTTAATCGGGATCATCGAACAGGCACTTCCTTTTTCCCGCTTGAAAAAGAAATTCCTCTTTTGGCTTTATTTGCCTGCTCATAATAAAAACGAAGCAAGAGGTTGTATCAAATCAAAATACGCCGCGGTGCAACGCCATTTTGGCTTTAAAAATCTGCCGCCGTAAACGAATGAACCCTGCCGAAATTTCCCTTTTTCCGCTACAATGCCCGCCATGAAAACGGCAGCCAATCTTTTTTTAATCGGTTTAATGGGTGCGGGCAAGACCACTTTGGGTCGCTCTTTGGCGGCTCGGCTTGATTTTGACTTTTATGACAGCGATTTGGTCATCATTGAACGCACCGGCGTGAGCATTCCCACTATTTTTGATATGGAAGGCGAAGCGGGATTTCGTGCGCGCGAAGCGGCGGTCATTGATGATTTAACCCGCTTAAACCGCATTGTTTTGGCAACCGGCGGCGGTGCAGTGTTGTCAGCTGTCAATCGGCAGGCACTAAAAAATCGCGGCACAGTGGTGTATCTGCACGCCCAGCCGTCATTATTGCTGGAGCGCACGCGGTTGGATAAAAACCGTCCTCTGCTTCAGGTAGCCGACCCTTTGTCCAAACTCACCGAGCTTTATCAGGCACGCGATGCGCTTTATCGCGCCGCCGCACATTTGGTTATCGACATTCACAATCAGCATTGCCAACACACCATTCAACAATTGCTGTCTCTTCTGAAAAGTGAAGGCTTCCATGCAAACCTTAACCGTTAATACCCCTTCCCATGCCTACCCGATTTTTATCGGTACTGATTTGGCAAAACGCGCCGATGCGGTGCTGAAACCTTATCTTGGCAGCAGCCGCGCTGTTATTATCAGCAATGAAACCGTTGCGCCGCTGTATTTGGCGCAGTGGCAGCGCGCGTTAGACCAAATCGGCTGTGCGCATTTCAGCATTATTCTGCCCGACGGCGAAGCCTATAAAAACTGGGAAACTTTAAACCTGATTTTTGACGGGCTGATGCAAAACCGCGCCGAACGCAAAACCACACTGCTGGCATTGGGCGGCGGTGTCATTGGTGATATGGTTGGGTTTGCTGCTGCGGTCTATCAACGCGGTGCACCGTTTATTCAAATTCCCACCACTTTGCTGAGTCAAGTGGATTCTTCCGTTGGCGGGAAAACTGCGATTAATCATCCGCTGGGCAAAAACATGATTGGTGCGTTTTATCAGCCGCAAGCGGTGATTGCCGATTTGGGCTGCCTGAAAACCTTGCCGCCGCGCGAATTTTCCGCCGGTATGGCAGAAGTCATCAAATATGCTTTGCTGGGCGATGCCGATTTTTTAAGCTGGCTGGAGCAGCACATCACCGCCTTAATGGCACAAGAACCCGAAACGCTGGCTTATGCCGTGGAACATTGTTGCCGCATGAAAGCCGACATCGTGGCACAAGATGAAAAAGAACACGGCATTCGCGCTTACCTGAATTTAGGGCATACATTCGGACACGCCATTGAAGCCGAGATGGGCTATGGCAACTGGCTGCACGGTGAAGCGGTTGCCGCCGGCATGGTGCTGGCATGCCGCTTATCCGAGCAATTGGGCTGCCTGAAAACGGCGGATACCGAACGGGTGATGCGGCTCTTAAAAGCGGCGAATTTACCCATCGAACCGCCTGTCTTTACATCGGAAAAATGGATAACCCATATGCAGCACGATAAAAAAGTGGAAAACGGCGTGATGCGTTTTGTGGCTCTGGAAAGTTTAGGCAAAGCCTGTGTATTGAATGATGTGAATAAAGAGCAATTGACGGCGGTTTTAGAGCCGTTTTTGCCAAATTAAACAACATTGACGCGAAGGGGGCGGAGAATTCATCGTTTGTTGCGGCGGATTTTTTTAACGGCATCGTTTCCGCGCAATAGCGGTGGGTATTTTGTACTGAAAGCAGTTTTTATCAGATTTTATTACTATCATTTATAAAGTGAACCGCCGCAGAAATCGGTTCATGCTGCAAGGAGAAAACGCCGTGGAAAAAATTTGGTTAAAAAGCTATGAAGAAGGTGTCCGCGCCGAAGTAGATGTGCATGCTTATGCCTCTGTTTGCGCTGTTTTTCATGAAAGTGTAAGAAAATTCGGCAATCGGCCAGGGTTCAGTAATTTTGGTGTTACCAAAACCTATGCCGAAACCGCTGCTTTAGTAAACACGTTTACTTCTTATTTGCAAAATGTGCTGAATATTCGCAAAGGTGATCGGGTTGCGGTGATGATGCCCAATGTTTTGCAATATCCTGTTGCGGTTTTCGGTATTTTGCAGGCAGGCGGTGTGGTGGTGAATATTAATCCGCTCTATACCCCGCGTGAATTGGCGCATCAATTGCACGACAGCGGCGCAACCACCATTATTGTGCTGGAAAATTTTGCCGACACGCTGGAAAGTGCTTTGGCGGAAACGGATATTAAAAATGTCATTATTACCAGCATGGGTGATTTGCTGGGTGGTTTAAAAGGTGCGCTGATGAATTTTATCGTGCGCAAGGTGAAAAAAATGGTGCCGCCGCACCGCATTGCCCATGCGATTCCTTTTCAGGCAGCCATGAAACAAGGTATGGAAAAGCCGTTTATTTCCGTGCCGCTGCAATTGGAAGATTTGGCATTTTTGCAATACACAGGCGGTACAACCGGCGTTGCCAAAGGCGCGGAACTCACGCACGGCAATATTGTTGCCAATATGCAGCAAGCAGCGGAGTGGATAAAATCAAAATTGATTGATGGCAAAGAAGTGGTGATTACCGCCCTGCCGCTTTATCATATTTTTTCGCTCACCGTGAATTTAATGATTTTCACCAAACACGGTGCGCACAATGTGTTAATCACCAATCCGCGCGATTTGCCTGCGTTTATCAGAGAATTAAAGCGTTACCCTGTATCGGTGTTCACCGGTGTGAATACCTTATTTAACGGCTTAATTCACCGTCACCGCTTTTCCACCCTTGACTTTTCCACGTGGAAAATTGCATTGGGCGGCGGCATGGCGGTGCAGCAAGGCGTGGCAAATGAATGGAAACACATCACCGGCATTCCCATTATCGAAGCCTACGGCTTAACCGAAACCAGCCCGGGTGTATGTGTGAACCCTTTAAATGCAACCGAATACACCGGCTGTATCGGTTTGCCGATTCCCAATACCGACATCGAAATCCGCAATGAAGCCAATGAAGCCTTGGGTGTGGGTGAAGCGGGAGAATTGTGGGTAAAAGGACCGCAAGTGATGCGCGGCTATTGGCGGCAGCCTGAAGAAACCGCCAAAGCCATTGATGCACGCGGTTTCTTTGCCACCGGCGATATTGTTATGATCAGGCAAGACGGTTATCTGCGGCTGATCGACCGCAAAAAAGACATGATTGTGGTGTCCGGGTTTAATGTGTATCCCAACGAAGTGGAAGATGTGGTGTCTTTGATGCCCGGTGTGCTGGAAGTGGCTTGTATTGGCGAACCCAATGAAAAAACGGGAGAATCATTGAAATTATTCGTGGTGAAAAAAGACCCCGCGCTCAGCCAGGAAGACATCATTGCCCATTGCCGCAAAAACCTCACTGCTTATAAAGTGCCGCGCAATATTGAATTTTGTGAAGAACTGCCCAAATCCAATATCGGTAAAATTCTGCGCAAAGATTTGCGTAAATCGGCGTGAGTTTTCAGCCGCTGCCGTGTTTTGTTTGTCATGATGATGAGGTGCTTTCAGGCTGCCTGAAAAATCTTTGCTTTTGGCGATAGGTTATTTGTATCACTGTTGTTTTTAAAAAAGGTTTTACCCCAAGCCCGTTGCGGGCTTGGTTTCTATTTGCCGTAAATTGGTTTATGATAATACAGCTGGTGTCATACAAATCAGTTGATTAAACCGTTGCCGCTGTGCCGCCGTGATGTCAATATGATTTAAAGCAAGCCGCCAGAAATCAGAATAAGAACCCTGAATCATTACAAAAGGAAGTTAAACATGTTAGAAGCCTACCGCGCCGCCGCCGCTGAACGCGAAGCCTTGGGTATTCCCGCTTTGCCGCTCACTGCCCAACAAACCGCAGAATTGGTTGAATTATTAAAAAATCCGCCGGCAACTGAAGGCGAATTTTTATTGGAACTATTGTCGCACCGCGTGCCGCCCGGCGTGGATGATGCCTCTAAAGTGAAGGCCTCTTTCTTGGCGGCAATTGCCGAAGGATCGGTTTCCAGCCCCCTGGTTTCTCCCGAATTGGCAACCGAATTATTGGGAACCATGCTCGGCGGCTACAATATCCACCCGCTGATTGAATTGCTGGATAACGCCAAATTGGCACCAATAGCCGCCAAAGGGCTGAAACACACTTTATTGATGTTTGATTCTTTCCACGATGTGGAAGAAAAAATGAAAGCGGGCAATCCGCACGCCAAAGAAGTCATTGAGTCTTGGGCAAATGCCGAATGGTTTACCGAGCGTAAAAAAGTACCGGAAAAAATCACGGTTACTGTGTTTAAAGTAACCGGAGAAACCAATACCGATGATTTATCACCCGCACCCGATGCGTGGTCGCGCCCCGATATTCCGCTGCATGCTTTGGCAATGCTGAAAAACCCGCGAGACGGCATCACGCCTGATAAATCAGGCGAAATCGGTCCCATTAAATTACTTGAAGAATTGAAAGCCAAAGGCAATTTGGTTGCTTATGTCGGCGATGTGGTCGGTACCGGTTCTTCACGCAAATCCGCCACCAATTCGGTGATTTGGCACACAGGAGAAGACATTCCGTTTGTGCCGAATAAACGCTTTGGCGGTGTGTGTTTGGGCGGCAAAATTGCCCCGATTTTCTTCAACACTCAAGAAGATTCAGGTGCATTGCCAATAGAGGTTGATGTTTCCCAATTGAATATGGGCGATGTGGTTGATATTTTGCCCTACGAAGGAAAAATCATCAAAAACGGTGCAACCGTTGCCGAATTTGCATTGAAATCATTGGTATTGCTGGACGAAGTACAAGCAGGCGGGCGCATTAATTTAATTATCGGGCGCGGCTTAACTGCCAAAGCACGTGAAGCCTTGGGTTTGCCCGCTTCCGAAATATTCCGTCTGCCGCAAACACCGGCAGCGAGTACCGCCGGATTTACGCTGGCGCAAAAAATGGTGGGACGTGCTTGCGGGCTGCCTGAAGGAAAAGGGGTTCGCCCGGGTACTTATTGCGAGCCGCGTATGTCCACCGTGGGTTCACAAGACACCACCGGCCCGATGACCCGTGATGAATTAAAAGATTTGGCGTGTTTGGGTTTTTCTGCCGATTTGGTGATGCAGTCATTCTGCCATACCGCCGCTTACCCCAAACCCGTTGATGTCAAAACCCATAAAGAATTGCCTGAATTTATTTCGTCTCGCGGCGGCGTATCATTGCGCCCGGGCGACGGCGTGATTCACTCTTGGTTAAACCGCTTGCTGCTGCCCGATACCGTCGGCACAGGCGGCGATTCGCACACCCGCTTCCCTCTTGGCATTTCTTTCCCCGCAGGGTCCGGCTTGGTGGCATTTGCCGCCGCCACAGGCGTGATGCCTTTGGATATGCCCGAATCGGTGTTGGTGCGCTTCAGCGGCAAATTACAGCCCGGCATTACCTTACGGGATTTGGTAAATGCCATTCCTTTGTATGCAATTAAAGCGGGTTTATTAACGGTGGCTAAAGCGGGTAAGAAAAATATTTTCTCCGGCCGTGTTCTGGAAATTGAAGGCTTGCCTGACTTAAAAGTAGAACAAGCCTTTGAATTGTCTGATGCGTCTGCGGAGCGCTCGGCGGCGGGCTGCACCGTTAAACTCAACAAAGAACCTGTGATTGAATACCTGAAATCCAATATCGTGTTGATGAAAAACATGATTGCCGATGGTTATCAAGATGCACGGACATTAAAACGCCGTATCCAAAAAATGGAAGCATGGCTGCAAAGCCCTCAATTGCTGGAAGCCGACAAAGACGCGGAATATGCCGCCATTATTGACATCAATATGGACAACATCAAAGAGCCGATTTTGGCGTGTCCGAACGATCCTGATGATGTGAAATTCCTGTCAGACGTAGCGGGAACAAAAATTGACGAAGTATTTATCGGCTCGTGCATGACCAATATCGGGCATTACCGCGCCGCTTCCAAATTGTTGGAAGGCAAAAGCGATATTCCCGTGCGCTTGTGGGTTGCCCCGCCCACCAAAATGGATGCCGAAGAATTGTCAGATGAAGGTCATTACAGCGTTTTGGGCAATGCCGGTGCACGCATAGAAATGCCGGGCTGTTCATTGTGTATGGGCAACCAAGCTCATGTGCGCGAGGGCGCAACAGTGGTGTCCACCTCCACCCGCAACTTCCCGAACCGTTTGGGCAAAAACACCCAAGTGTTTTTAAGCTCCGCTGAATTGGCGGCCATTGCCGCTAAACTGGGACATATCCCGAGCATCAAAGAATACCAAGAAAGTGTTGCCATTATCGCTGACAAAGGCGTTGAAATTTACCGCTATATGAATTTCAATGAAATTGAAAGCTACGAAAAAGTGGCAGAAAGCGTTGCCGTTTAAGCGGTTATTTTTCGGTATTTGTTGATTTAAAACACGCCGTGTATTTCAGGCAGCCTGCTTGGAGTATGCGGTGTGTTTTTGTATTTGCTTTACTTATTGCTACCCTTAATTAAATATTGCGTATTTTATGGTCGCTTTTTGCATCATGTGTCGTTGCTCATCGATTAAAAGGTGTTTATATTAATTCCATCTATAGCTGTACTATTATTTTTTTCAAAAAAGAAAACATAACCTATTCAGCAGATTTCAGATAATTAGCCGTAATTTTTCTGGCTAGTCGTTTTGAAAAATTTAATAGTTTAGCTATATGTTTTTTTCCTGCCTTTTTTATTCAGATCTTCATTTACCTTACTAAATTAATTATAAATAAAAAAATGACAATTAATACAAAGATTAAGTGCGAATTATCAGCAAGTATTTGGGTATTGAATAAAAATAGGGTTTTCAACTTAAATCTATACTAAGACAAAGCTAACTTCAAAAAATAGACGATGTACAAATCCGATATTGAATCTGTGCATCGTTTATATTACTGATGATAAAATTTTTGCCCAGTATGCTATTTAAGCGCAAGGTGCAATATTGGAAAAGGTCTTCCCTGCTCATCTTGCTCAGAGCGGCCAATAATCTGAGAACCTATGTTCAATAACGTTTAAGTAAAGTATGCAAATGGGAAATGATGAAATCATTTTCTTGATGTTTGCATTTAATCTCGTAATCCTTACTGAGTAACCTTGAATGATTTACCCAAGCAAAGGTTCGTTCAACAACCCAACGTTTAGGTAAAACCAGCCATTCAGGCGTGATTCGGGCAGAAATATCAACGCCAATGCCCAATTGGTCAGCGACATTTTCCTCAAAAGTCTTGCGGTAACCCGCGTCAGCACTAAACCGTTTGATGGTTGGGTATTTTTCAAATGCCTTTTTGGCAACCGAAATACCG
>NZ_JQKE01000018.1 GCF_000745895.1 Stenoxybacter acetivorans DSM 19021
TTAAAAATCATTTCCAGCGTAGTATAGATATAAAAAATAACTATTCTTATCGCAGAAATATGAATTAAAATATCAAAAACAATATAATGCAGCATAAGAGCGATAAAAATATTACGCAAAAACATTTTTGCTACTGACAATCCCAAACTTTGAACATTTTTACCTTTTTTATAGCGATGTACTAATTCTATGTGCATGGCATTCCAAACCAGCCAGCAACAAAATAAAAAATATGCCAATTGCGGCTTTATAAATGCCAAAGCAATAATCGCTGTCAATGAACCAAAAATCCATTTTAGATTAAACTTTGGTTCAATAATATAAATATCTGACCCTGATAACGCTCTATCCGAATCCGGTTCTACTGCATTACGCGTAGCCACGCGGTAAATAAACACAAGCTGTAAAATCACCATGATGATGACAAAAGTTATGATTGCTGTTTTCATAAAATATTCATGGTATAAATATTTCAAAGACTATGAAAAATAATAGTCATGGTTATTTAAAAATTAGTTTTCTTTTTAAAAATAAATTGAAATATATCAATCCATTAATATTTAATTTTATTGACACAGCTAAAATTCAAAATTATTTAAAATTTGGCATGGCAGATTTATATCATCTTCTTATAGAAGCCATGTTCTGCTATTATTAAAAAATTGAGCTATTTCAATTCATAGCCTATAATCTATATCGTGTATTCTATTTCGCCAAGCCATCTATTTATCGTGCGGTAAACCTCAGACTTTAAAACCCACCCCAATAAAAAACCCGGTACTTATTTTTCGCAATTACGCTAACAGTGAAGAACAGTGAAGAACAGTGAAGAACAGTGAAGAACAGTGAAGAACAGTGAAGAACAGTATAACTGTAACGTATTGAACTATAATATCATTGATAGTTTATTGCAATAGCAAACAGTATTTTTTCTTGCACTGTTGTATTTTTGTAACAATCATGCAAAATAGCTCTGTTTTAATAAAGCCCATGCACTCAAAGAGAGCGTATGGGCTTTATTAAAACGGTTTGGCTGTGATTACCATGATTGCTTTGTGCCTGACCTCACCAATAGCAAACCTTGGGTTTCAGGCTGCCTGAAACCCAAGGGGAGAACTTGAAACCGATTAAGATATAGCTATACTATTATTTTTTTTCAAAAAAGAAAACATGATTTAATTCAGCAGCTTTCAGACTATTAACCGTGGTTTTTCCAGCTAGTCATTTTGAAAAAATTGGTAGTATGGCTATAAATCCCTACCGAGGTGATTTTTGGCGTTGGCTTGGCGTTTGCCGGCAACGTTGATTGAGCCTTGCTAAAGATGGCATGACCATAATTTGGCATTTAGTTGGCGCTTGCCGTTGGTTTTAATAGGTAGTATGGACAGGTGGGGATTTGGCTGCCGAGGTGATTTGTTGATTTACGGTAGATGCTGTTAAAAGACAGGGCTTTGGTGTTTTTGGTGCGCATTATTGGCGCGGTGGACACTTCGCACTGCCACCACAACACCTTAGATGCGAAACCAGCCAACGGTTTAATTGCCGATGATCTGCGCGTGTTGGCGTATTCACGCGGCGCAGACGGCATCACCAACACTTAAATAAATCCAGCTGTTTATTTTAACAGGCGGAGCGAATATGTACCCCTATCAAGCTGATCCGAAAAATCGGTATCCGACAGAAGTATTGCCGCCGAAGCAGTAACCGCACACGATAACATTTTCAATATTCAATATCGTTATTCTCGCGCAAACGAGAATGACGGTATTTTTTGCTTGCTTCACTGCATTATTCTAAAACACCGAAGCCACACAAAAAGCGAGTACACATCAATTCGCCTTTTGTATTCAGATTGGTGCTTAAAATAAAACGATTATTCCATACGCATTTCTGCTGCTCTGGCATGAGCAGTCAAGCCCTCACCGTGTGCCAATACAGAAGCAATTTCACCCAATTGCCGCGCACCTTCAGCAGAAACTTCAATCAAACTGCTGCGTTTTTGAAAATCATATACCCCCAAAGGCGAAGCAAAACGTGCGGTGCGGCTGGTGGGCAATACGTGATTGGGTCCGGCGCAATAATCGCCCAAACTTTCACTGGTATAGCGTCCCATAAAAATCGCGCCCGCGTGGCGGATTTTGCTTGCCCAATGCGACGGGTTTTCCACCGACAATTCCAAATGCTCCGATGCCAGATAATTGGCAACAGCACAGGCTTCATCTAAATCGCGCACAATAATCACCGCACCGCGATGCTTCAGCGAGGCTTCGATAATATTTCGGCGCGGCATCTCTTCAATTAATGCTTGCATGGCTGCCTGAACGTGTTCGGCATACTCAGGCGAAGAGGTGATTAAAATGGATTGTGCAATTTCATCGTGTTCGGCTTGGCTGAATAAATCCATAGCCACCCAGTACGGCGGTGTTGTGCCGTCGGCAATCACCAAAATTTCACTGGGACCTGCCACCATATCAATGCCCACCACACCAAATACACGGCGTTTGGCAGCAGCAACATAAGCATTGCCGGGACCTGTGATTTTATCGACTTGGGTAATGGTTTGTGTGCCATATGCCAAAGCCGCAACCGCCTGCGCACCGCCGATGGTGTAAATTTGCGTAACGCCCGCCACATAAGCCGCCGCCAGCACAATATCGCTGCGTTCACCGCGCGGCGTCGGCACCACCATGATGATTTCGGCAACGCCCGCCACATGCGCAGGCATGGCGTTCATCATCACTGAACTGGGATACGCCGCTTTGCCGCCGGGTACATAAATCCCAACACGATCCAAAGCGGTGATCTGCTGCCCGAGCAAAGTGCCGTTTTCATCGCGGTATGACCAAGATTCTTGTTTTTGATGCTTGTGGTAGGCTTCAATGCGTTTGGCAGCGGTTTCCAAGGCATGGCGCACATTTTCAGGCAGCCTGAAAAAGGCTTCTTTTAAATCTTGCTGGCTTAAGGTTAAATCCGCCATGCTGTGTGCATTCATGCCGTCAAAGCGGTTGGTATATTCGATAACAGCGGCATCACCGCGCTGCCGCACATCATCGCAAATGGCGGCAACCGTGGCATCAATCTGCGGGTCTTGCGCGATTTCAAAAGCCTGCAATGCTTTTAATTGGTTTTCAAAATCAGCACTTTGACTGTTTAACTTTTTTATCATCATGATTGATTAGCACCTTCAACGACCGAGATTTTGTCATTGTTATAAATTTTATTCACGCGAACACGAACACCGCGCCCTGCTTTCTTGGTTTCAATCCATTCGCTGTATATGGCTTTGATGGCTTGTTTGATGTCATCAAAACCCAGTTCACGAATATCAAATGATGTGTTTTTGGTTTCGATGTATTTGGATACTTCACTGATTGCCGCCCAACCGTCTTCTTTGGCGTTGGCTTGAACGGCATCTTGTATCAACGGAATCAATATGCTGAAGCGGCGGGTTCCCGATGAGGCTATTTGTGCGGCGGCATTGTCGGTTTTAACCGCCGTGGGTTTGGCTGCCGTTCGGTGTTCCTGCTTTGGTTTTGTTTGCTTGCCGTTTTTATTGTTTTCTGCGGTTTGCGTGTTATTGGCGGTATTTTGGACGGCTGTATTTTGAATCTTTTGCTTTTGCTGCCCTTTATTATTGGCAGTTTCAGCAGGCAAAACGGCTTTTTTGCTGTTGTTTGATTTCTCGCGCAGCCACAAATGATTGCCGTAAAGTTTGGTTTCAAATAAATCAACGGCATTGATAAGGCTGGACAATTTACTGTGTCCGTAGTTGCGCGAATCAAAATCAGATTGAACTTTATTGATGTATTGCCCCACTGCACCCAAAGATGCCCAGCCGTCGTCATCGGCATGTTCTTTAACTGCATTGCCGATTAAATCCAACAACACACGCGGCAATTTTTTACCATTATTTTTGGTGCGTTCGGTTTCCGGCTGTCTTTTTTGTGTTTCGGAATAAGCATCACTGTTTTCCGGCATTTCCGTTATGGCATGGCGGCTGCCTTGCATCAGGTTTTCAGTGTAGATGAATTTATCACAGGCTTTGCGGAATGATTCCGGTGTTTTTTTCTGACCAAACCCATATACCGTCAGCCCTTTTTCGCGGATACGTGATGCCAAGCGAGTAAAATCACTGTCGCTGGACACGATACAAAAACCATCAAAAGTATCGCTGTAGAGCAAATCCATCGCATCAATCACCATTGCCATGTCGGTGGCATTTTTGCCTTTGGTGTAAGCAAATTGCTGTATCGGTGTAATTGCGTGCGGCAGCAATGCGTCTTTCCATTTTTTCAAACCGCTGCTCCAGTCGCCGTAAATGCGTTTGACGCTGGCAACGCCGTATTTGGCAATTTCTTCCAGTAAAGGTTCAATAATATCAGCAGAAGCATTGTCGGCATCAATCAGCACCGCCAGCTTCACAGACGGTTCAATGGGCATGGTTTTTCCTTTGTTTAACATTCAGGCAGCCTGTTGTGTGGCAGCAGCAAACGTATCGATAATCGGCTGAATGACATCGTATTTCAGTTTTAAGGCAGCCTTATTCACAATAAGGCGGCTGGAAATGTCGGCAATGTGTTCCACCGCTTCCAAATCATTGGCTTTTAAAGTGTTTCCGGTGGACACCAAATCAACAATGGCATCGGACAAACCCACTAAAGGTGCCAATTCCATAGAACCGTACAGCTTAATCAAATCCACGTGTACACCTTTATCGGCAAAATGTTCGGCGGCAATATTCGGGTATTTGCTTGCCACACGCAAACGGCAGCCGGGCTGCACCGCAGCGGCATAATCAAAGCCTTTTCTCACCGCCACCATCATGCGGCATTGGGCAATTTTTAAGTCCAGCGGCTGATACAACCCATCGCCGCCGTGTTCAATCAGCACATCTTTACCGGCAATACCAAAATCCGCCGTGCCGTATTGCACATAAGTCGGCACATCGGAGGCGCGCACAATCACCAAGCGAATATGCGCGTGATTCGTAGCAATAATCAGCTTTCTGGATTTCTCCGGATTTTCTGTCGGATGAATGCCCGCCGCTGCCAGCAAAGGCAAGGTTTCATCAAAAATACGCCCTTTGGATAAGGCTATGGTTAATGGTTTCATTGAATACACGACGAAAAAATGGGTTTTAATCAAACCGAAAATAATGCGGTTTTTATGAGTAAACAACCATTTGGTTGAATAAAAAATAATCAGCGAAAAATTCGATAACATACTTAATGATGTGCCGATATTTCGCCTTCCGCTCGATAAACCGCGCCGCAATATGGACAAGATGCCGTGCGGTGATCGGCGTTCAGCACCAAAAATACACGCGGATGCCCGTTCCAATTTTCCGCACCTTCGCCGCGGCACACCAACGGTAAATCTTCAGCAGAAACAACAATAACAGAGGGCTTACTCATGAAGCAGTTCCTTTATTGTGGGCAGGGTAAATTTCGATTATCCAAAATATTGAACACCTTACTGCGATTCAGGCTGCCTGAAAAAAAATCTTCTTTATCAAACGCCGTATCACCGCCGTGCGGCAAAGTTTGCCCGCGCTGCAAATCAGCAAAATCGAATAAATCTGTGTCTGCCAAATGAGACGGTATCACGTTTTGCAAAGCGGTGAACATGGTTTCAACACGCCCCGGAAATTGTTTGTCCCACTCTTGCAGCATATTTTTAATAACTTGCCGTTGCAAATTCGGCTGCGAACCGCATAAATTACACGGAATAATCGGAAATTGTTTTATTTCAGCGTAGCGTGACAAATCTGCTTCCCGAGCATAAGCCAGCGGGCGAATGACAATGTGTTCACCATTATCCGATAACAACTTCGGCGGCATGGCTTTGAGTTTACCGCCGTAAAACAAATTGAGAAACAAAGTTTCCAAAATATCATCGCGGTGATGCCCAAGCGCGATTTTGGTGCAACCGTTTTCTTTGGCAACGCGGTACAACACCCCACGGCGCAAACGGCTGCATAAGCCGCAAGTGGTTTTACCTGCTTCAATCACCCGTTTGACCACACTGTAGGTGTCTTCTTCGATGATTTGAAACGGCACACCCACCCTGCTTAAATATTCGGGCAGCACGTGCGCGGGAAAACCCGGTTGTTTTTGATCAAGGTTTACCGCCAACAGTTCAAACGATACTGGTGCAGATTTTTGCAAACCCATGAGAATATCCAACAACGCAAAACTGTCTTTGCCGCCGGATAAACACACCATAATCTTATCGCCCGCCTCTATCATGCGGTAATCATTAATTGCCGCGCCTGCGTGGTGGCGCAGCCGTTTGGCAAGTTTGTTGTTTTCGTATTCTGATTTGGGTTTGTGCGACATGCGGCTGAATGGAAAATAAATTGATAAAGAGGTATTGTAACGCAAACATACATGTAAATACCGTTTACAGACAGCTGAATAACGGTTGTGCTTCTCAAGTAGCCTCAGGCAGCCTGAAAAAAGCAATTATTTAAAACTGCCGATTACTTAAAACTGCCAATATCTATTTAACCGCCGCCCATGCCGCATCATCGCCGTCGAATTCTTCTATTTCCGCATACTCGCCGCTTTCAATCAGCGACACCACTTCTGCCAAATCGTGCGCACCTTCTACTCGGTCACAAGGCACATCGGGTGGCGTGTTCGGCGGCAATACCGCCGCGATGCCATCGTACCAAGCCAGCCAATAGCCATTTGAAGTTTGGTAAAACACCGCATCGGGGTGAATGGTTTCATCGGTATTGGCTTGCATGCGTATGGCGATTTCGGTTTGAAAGGGGAATGTTTGCATGCGGGTTCTCACAGTAAAATCAGATACATCTCCGATTTCCGTAAACTGCTCCAGCGATAACTTAACGCTTAGCGCGAATCTGACGGCGTTTTCGCTCCATCCACAGCGGGTGCTTCACCATACTCGCCCTCTGGATAAAAAGTACCATCACCCGATATCTGGTGTTCTCGAACAACTCTGAGGAGCAAGTTATAACCGAGCTTTTTCTGGTCGTTTTCGATAGACATCAAGTATCTTGACGTAATCTCCAATTTTTCTGCCAGTTGGTTTTGTGTCAGATGTGCATCCAACTTTGCAGTTTTTATCAAATATCCCAGCTGATTCTTTCTTGCTCCCATCGCCGGTTGATTGCCAACGGCAGATGAATGAGAATGTGAAACCCTAGTTCACCTTGCAGCCTTTGGCAGCGTCACTGTGAACCGCGCGCCTCCGCCCACATGGTTTCCCGCTGTTATCGTTCCACCGTGCGCCGACACAACAGATTTCACTATGGCAAGTCCTATACCAGTGCCGCCTGTATCACGATTGCGCGACTTGTCCGCACGGTAGAACCGTTCGAAGATATATGGCAATTCTGCTTCAGGAATGCCTGGTCCGGCATCCTCTATAGAAAGCTGCGCAAATTCCGGAGTGTCCTGTATGAAAATGCTGATTTTACTGCCCTCCGGCGCATATTTCACAGCATTGGACATCAAATTCATAATGACCCCGCTAACTCTATCCTTATCGATGGAAACAATCACATTCACTCCGTCTATTTCAAGCCGTTGATTCTTATTTGCTAATTGTCCCGCAAAGTTGTCACACACGGTTTTCGACAGTGCCAGCAAATCCACAAACGATTTTTCGAGTTTTAAATTTTCACTCTCCGCGTGTTCTAACCGCTCCAAATCCGCCACCATTTTACCGAGCCGCAGAATTTCCTCATGGCAGCTTTGCAAGCGTTCCGGCGTTGGTTTCCATATACCTTCAACCATCGCTTCAATATGCGTACCAAGTGTGGCAAGGGGTGTACGCAGTTCGTGGGCGACATCAGCGGTGAGTTGTTTGCGCAGACTCTCTTGTCTTGCCAACGCGCAAGAGAGATGATTAATTGAGAACACGAGATGATTAAGTTCTCGCGTATTTGTCTTGCTTTCAAACTGCACGTCATAACGACCATCTGCGATAGCGGCTGCTATATCTGCGGTCTTACGGATGGGGCGTACAAGCCGCCTTGCCAGTAACCAGCCAACCACAAATGAGAACACAAGTGATAAAACACCGATGACAGCCAAAATCACATTCAGGGCTCCGATGAACGAAAATTCGTTTTCGCTCAGGAAAAAAGGGCCGTAATGCTTGACAGACGCCGTGCCGATTTTTTGCTCATTCTGCGTAAGGTCATAGTTTACGGAAACAAACTCGCCAGCTGCCCCGTGAGCTTCCATTCGCGCCATAATGTCCATCATGGTCTGCTGACACAGACCCATGTCGTGGTTTTCCGCATTCCATACGGTTTCTCCGCGATAATCGGATACCTTTATGATGTAACCATCATTCAATGAATACATACTCAGCGCGTGAATCGCATTCAAATCCCATGTGTTTGTCAGCCCGTTATAATATTGCGCGAGATTATCGGTGATGGTCTTTACCCTCGCATCCTGCTGCTCGATGATATAGCCCTCAAACTGCCGAACAATCAAGACATTTGAAAAAAAGCTGATGAGCACCACCGCAATCAACACAACGAACACGATGGCAAGCGATAATTGTGTCCGTAGGCTTCGCAATTTACCCACCTTCGAATTTATACCCAAGGCCATGAACCGTCAGGACATAATCTGGATTTTTGGAATCGTCCTCAATTTTCTGCCGCAGGTTTTTAACATGATTGTCAATGGCACGGTCATAACCTTCAAATTCATCGCCCAGCGCGATCTTGATAAGTTCCGCGCGGGTGAAAACCTTTTGAGGATATTTAATCAGTGCCGAAAAAATTTTCAGCTCAGAGGGTGTAAGCAAAACCTCCAGTCCGCGCTTTTTGATGATGTTTTTCTCAAAGTCCACAACAAGGTCGCCGCTGCGGAAGCTGTTTTTTGTTACAAGCGGAACAAGGTCATCGGAAGCCCGGCGCAGGGTTACATCTACGCGCGCACCGAGTTCTTTCAGGCTGAACGGCTTTCGGATATAGTCATCTGCGCCCAATCCCAATCCTTTGAGCAGACTTTCTTCCTCGATTTTAGCGGTAAGCATAATAACGGGAACCCGCGACTGCTTGCGGATTTTCGCACAGACTTCCTCGCCGGAGATGTCGGGGAGCATCAAATCCAAAAGAACAAGAGCGATGTTCTCACAGTCAAAAATCTCCAACGCTGTCTTTCCGTTTGGCGCGGAAAACACCGTAAATCCACGGCTCTCCATGTAAGAAGTCACTACTTCCAGTATCTTTGGTTCATCATCCACCGCGAGGATATTTTTTGGCTTTATTGGCATGCTTAAAACACCTCCTGATTTTTGCCGTGTACTTGTCAGGCAATAATCCTACATCCTGCACTGTTAACGGCGGTTATAATTTGTACCGCGTCGGAATCGTACTCAGTAATTACTTCGCGTTTGCATTTGTTTGCTTGACTTTTTTGATGCAAAGCAGTTTACGCACGCATTTTGAATTGCGATTTCACAACGGCCGCAGTGCATACCCTCAACCCTCAATATAAGTTTTCCCTCTATAAACTTTTTTAACAGCACAAATAAGAAGCCACTGAAATTGCAGATACCCCATCGTGTCACGAAATGACCTCGTAGCCCTGTTCCTCAATCTCGTATTTGATTTTGTCCACCGTGAGCGTGGGGTCATGTTCCACCATGACGGTCTTGGCGTTCAAGTCCACCGCCGCATCCGATACACCGTGAAGCGCACCCACCGCCTTTGTGATTGCCTTTACGCAATGCTCGCAGGACATTCCATCCACATTTATAATTGATCTCACCATTTTGATACCTCCAGTTCTTTGTTTAGTGGCAGTCGGACTGCGGTTTCCGCATGTTATCTGTGGCCAGTGTAACGTGAAGACGTATAGATTTCATTTGTGCGCGGGAGCTTTTTGAAAAACTGATCTCTGTTTAACGGCTTTAAGAGCAGCTGCCCCTTTCCTTTATCAAGCCCACAAACATCTCTACTGCTTCCGGCGTGTCGTGACGGAAGAACAGGCTATCACCCTTGTCAAGTTTTTCGATTTCCCGCATATCACCCTCAGACAGCGTAAAATCGAACACATCGAAGTTCTCTGCCATGCGCTCTTTACGTACTGACTTCGGAATGACAACAACGCCGCTCTGGATTAGAAAACGCAGCGCCGCTTGCCCAACGGTTTTTCCATACTTCGCGCCGATTTCACCAAGCACGGAATTGGTAAAGAAGTCATTTTTCCCTTCGGCAAACGGCGCCCACGCTTCAGCCTGTACGCCATACCTCAACAGGACTTCCCGCGCAAACTTCTGCTGCTGAAAGACGTGCGTCTCAATCTGATTGACCTGCGGCTTTATTTCGCTAAACGAAGCTATGTCGGCGAGCCTGTCAGGATAGAAATTGCTCACGCCGATTGCGCGGATTTTCCCTGCTTTATAGGCTTCCTCCAAAGCGCGATATGCTCCGTAAACATCGCTGAACGGTTGATGAAGCAGGAAAAGGTCAACATAATCCGTTTGTAATTTGGAGAGCGAATTGTCGATTGCTTTTTTAGCCTTCTCATAGCCATAGTTGGAAATCCACATCTTTGTCGTGATGAAGAGTTCACCCCTTGCTACGCCGCATTTGGCTATTGCGTTTCCGACCGCCGCTTCGTTCATGTAGCTCTGCGCCGTGTCAATCGAGCGATAGCCAACGTCAATTGCGTCAAGGACGCACCGCTCGCACTCAGACAAATCAGGGACTTGAAACACGCCATATCCAAGAACCGGCATTTTGACCCCGTTGTTAAGCGTTACATATTCCATTTTTTTTATCCTCCATTATTTCAAGTTGAACGGTTTGAGCAGTTTCCAAACCTGTTCTGTTTTGCCGTTTTCCTCGATTGGGACTTGCGCGTATGCCCATCCCTCAACTTTTTCAGGGTCAACGCCCGCCGCGATGAGCGGTTCGGGATTTAGCACGAACACGATGTCCTTGTCTTGGTCGGTATTGTCATATCCGTTGATTTTCATATCCTTTGCCCACTCAAACATGTTACCGTCGCCCAATTTCACGCCGTAGTGGTCGAGCGAGGCATGGTAATTGATGGAATCGCGGTATTTGGTGACAATTTGCTCATAGGCCGCAAGCGCGGTAGGCGAACCGCTGTAGGTTAATTTGTCGCTGCCCAGTTTCGTACCCACCATCAACATTTCACTCCCCATGCTACCCATCGTATCGTCCTTATAAAAGGCGTAATTATCCGGCAATTTGTCGGGGACAAGCCCCGCATCAATGAACGGCTGCGCGTCAAGTTCCAGCATAACATCGTGGAGAGGAGCTTTGCTGTAATCTTCGCTCCAAATAAAGCGTACCGAATCGTCCGGCGCAGAGAGTGACCAACCGACATTCAGTTCATCGGTCTTCACCTGATCGGGTATGGTTTTCAGCACTTCGTCAAAGGAAGTAACAGATTGCCGGCCAACTACGTCCAGCGAGCTGGGTCCTGAGCAAGCGGTAAGCGTAAACATTAACGCCAGACTGGCGGCAACAGCTGCAATAAATTTGGTGCGTTTCTTCATAGTTATGTACCTATCCTTTCTTGGCTTGTCGCCTTAAATCTTTTCAAACGCAAAGCGTTTGTTAATACGGAAACCGAACTTAAACTCATGGCCGCCGCCGCAAAGATTGGGTTGAGAAGCGGTCCGCCGAACAGGTACAGGACACCCGCCGCAATGGGAATGCCCACCACGTTGTAACCAAACGCCCAAAACAGATTCTGCTTGATGTTACGGATGGTGCGCTTGCTCAGATTGATGGCTGTCGGCACGTCGGTCAGTTGGCTTCTCATCAACACGATGTCGGCACTTTCCATTGCCACGTCTGTGCCGGAACCGATGGCAATTCCAATGTCGGCCTGTGCCAGCGCGGGCGCGTCGTTGATGCCGTCGCCTACCATCGCCACCTTGCGCCCCTCGGCTTGGAGCTTTTTGATTTCGTTGGATTTGTCCTGTGGGAGCACCTCGGCAAGTACACGGTCAATACCCACTTGCTTTGCGATGGCGTCCGCCGTTCTGCGATTGTCGCCCGTAATCATAACGACTTCGATGCCCATCTTGTGCAGGCTTTCTATGGCTGATTTACTGGATGGCTTCACCACATCGGCCACGGCCACAATACCCGCAAGCCGTCCGTCAATGGCGATGTACATAGGCGTTTTGCCCTCGCTTGCCAATGTGTCGGAATCTGTTTCCAATTCCGTCAAGGAGATATTCCGCTCGTCCATCAGTTTGCGGTTTCCGGCTAAAACGCTCTGACCGCCTATTTGCGCCTCAATACCACGCCCCGTAATGGAATTGAAATCATCAACCTTCAATAACCCCAAACCTTTATCCTGTGCGCCCGCCACAATCGCTTGACCCAGCGGGTGTTCCGAGCCTTTTTCCGCTGATGCCGTAATTTGCAGGAGATGATCGGGCAGTACGCCTTCGGTTGTCAGTACGTCCGTAACCGTGGGTTTCCCCTCGGTAATCGTGCCGGTCTTGTCAAATACGATGGTGTTGATTTTATGTGCGGTTTCAAGTGCTTCGCCGCCCTTGATAAGGATTCCGTTCTCTGCGCCTTTTCCTGTTCCCACCATAATGGCGGTTGGCGTCGCCAATCCCAGCGCACAAGGACATGCAATTACGAGGACTGCGATGAAGATAGTTAGTGCGAACTCCAGATTGCCGCCGCTGCCGAAAAACCACGCGATTCCGGACAGCAACGCAATGACGCACACGATAGGCACGAAATAACCCGAAACGATGTCGGCCATCTGCGCGATGGGGGCTTTGCTGCCCTGCGCGTCCTCAACCAGTTTGATAATCTGCGCCAGCGCCGTATCGCTGCCGATTTTTTCGGCACGAAACTGCACCGTGCCGGTCGTGTTCAGCGAAGCAGTGTATACCGCGTCCCCTGCTTTTTTATCCACCGGCATACTCTCGCCGGTCAGCATTGATTCGTCAATGGAAGTGTGACCGTCCGTCACCGTGCCGTCTACTGGGATTTTCGCGCCGGGCTTGACGATGATAATGTCGCCGATTTCCACCTCGTCAATGGGAATTTCCTTTTCCACACCGTCTTGAAGAATCAGCGCGGTCTTCGGCGCAAGTCCCATGAGTTTCTTAATAGCCTCGCTCGTTTTGCCTTTGGATACGGCCTCCAGCGTTTTGCCCAGCAAAATCAGAGTGATAATAACGCCCGCCGTTTCAAAGTACAGACTTTCCACCGCTCTGAAATTGCCCGTGGCTATTTGGAATGTATTGTAAACACTGTAAAGCACGGCGGCAGTTGTACCGATGGCAATCAGGGAATCCATATTCGGGCTGCGATTCCAAAGTGCTTTGAATCCCACTGTATAAAACCTATACCCCACGCCAATGACCGGAAGAACCAATATGATTTGAAGCAAAGCGTAAATCAGGGAATAGTTCATAGGGTCAAGGCTTTTCGGATACGGCAGTACAATCCCGTATTTTGTTAACATCGGCACCATTGCGATGTAGAGCAGCGGGATAGAGAATACGGCGGCCACAATGAACTTCGTCCATAAGATTTTTATTTCACGCTGTTTCCGCGCCCTGTCCTCATCACCTGCATCGGCTTTGGAAATCTCCAACGCCTTGTAACCGGCTTTCTCAACGGCTTCCTTGATAACCGACGCACGAACCTTCTGCGGTTCGTAGGCGATGGTCGCTTTCTCGGTGGCGAAATTGACTGATACGCTCGTCACACCATCTAATTTCTTAATGGCTTTCTCAACCCTTTGAGCGCAAGCCACGCAAGTCATACCGCCAATCGGGATGGTGATGTTCGTGCTGTCGGTTTTTTCGATTACCTCATAACCGATTTTGTGTACGGCCTCTTTGATTGCAGGAAGCCCAAGCACCGCCCCGTCGAATTCCACAAATAACTTCTCGCTGGCGAGATTGACACTGGCTTTCCCGATGCCGGATAGCTTTCGCATCGCCCGTTCTATCCTTTGAGCACAGGCCGCACAGGTCATGCCCCTAATATTCAATACCTGACTTTCCATTTTTAGATCACCTCAATGTTATTTTTTAATGGTTTCCATCTATCATACTTAGGTCACGGTTTTGTTTTCAGGGAAAGCTGGAACCGGGTTCATGCTTGTACTGCGACTATCGCGGAACTGTAACCGGTATCAATGCTTATGCGCTAAATGTTGTACTCTTCACCGTCTCCTACATCAATTGTTCTGAGCTCTGCCACACTGATGTTATCTGTCTGGATTACTACACTTGACGGAATAGGATTATCCGAGGCATCAACACTAAACGGCGCGTTCTATTTTATCTGCTATCTGCTGCTGCGGAACCGTCATCAATCACCGCGCCGGCTTCCACTATTTTGATAGAACCGCGGATCATACCCATCCAGCAATTGTACTGAACGGTGCCAGCTTTACCAGGCATGAACTCAATCACGTTCTCACCTGTCTTGAGGGAATATTCAATGCCATAATCGTTAATGAGCATTTTGTTGTTGCAGCCGTTGACGCTACCCTTTGGCGCGTCAATAACCCATTTCACCGGTGTTCCGGCTTGAACAATTATGTCTGGGTATTTGCCGGAAGAAAGTGTGCTGTTTATAACCTGCTTGCCGTCCAAGACCTGGATACCATCGTTAGCTGCGGAAGGGCTTCCTTTATCCCCATCCAAAGAGGCATTTAACCCATTCCATGATACCAATAGTACAACTGTGATGCCCAATGCGGCGACTACCGAGATTGTTTTATGCGTTGGCTGTTGGAACGGGAGGCACGAAACAACGCCTGCTGCACACAGCGCGAGTATAATTAGCAAGAGTATATCCGGCGGCAGGAATCCCGACAGGCTTCCGCCCTGTGAGAGCATTGCCAGACCAAGTACCACAACCAGCACCGCTCCAACAGTCATCACCTTTTGTGTGAACCTTTTTCCAAGTGCCGAAACGACTGACCCAAGCCCCAGCATAAGCGGAACGGTTCCCAAACTGAACAGGAACATAGAGAGCGCGCCCGCAATCGGATTTCCAGACCCCAGTGCTACAATCTGCATAGATTGCAGAGGTCCGCAGGGCATAAGACCGTTGAAGAGACCGACAATTAACGGGCTTTTGCTTTTGACCTTTTCCGCTCCGATTTTACGGGCAAAGATTTTCGGCATCCTCGGATTCAGTTTACGAAGCCACGGGAACAGCCCCAGCATATTGATTCCCATAATGACCATAAACACACCCGCAATCAATTTAAGTATGCCTTGTGTCATTACTGGCAGCCCAACCTCCGAACCGCTGCTGAACAGCAAACCGACAAACCCCAATAGGAAACCAATAACGGTGTAGGAAACCACCCGTCCAAGGTTATAAAGAAACGCGGGAACAAATGTGGACATACCGCTTCTCTTTGCTCCGCCCCGTGGAATACACTGCGAAAGGTTAATGCCGCCGCACATTGCCACACAATGAATGGAAGTGATGAGGCCAATCACAAACAGCATTCCGTACCCCATTTTTGTGTCTGCCAACTGGTTTGGAACGAGCAGGTTCAGTATCCCGAATTGCTGCAAAAACATGTACAGAGAAACAACAATCACCAAAGTACCAACAACATGACTGATGTTCGACTCCTGAAGCCCGTTGCCATGAAGCACGTGATAGTCCAACTTTTCAATAACCGCTTCAATCTCCCGCATTGTGATAATGTTGGCATCGTAGGCAATGGTAGCGGTTCCGGCACCATAGCTTACGTCAGCGGATTTGACGCCAGCCGTGTTCCGCAGCTTCCTTTCAATTTTATTCTGGCAACTTATGCACGTCATGCCACCGATGCGCAGCCTCTTTGTTTTTAATTCTGACTCCATAACAACAGTAGACACCTTTTTTTGATTTGGTGGTCAGCATAACTTGCAAATGTATGGATTTTATATGGGTGCACAATCTTTTCAAAAAATTATTGCTCCGCCACCTCACCGCATAATTCAGAGATGAAATTGTGCTTCCTGTCCTGTCGTATTTAGAGTCTGCGGAAATTTATCCATACAATTCATAATAAACAAATGGATAGATTAAAACCGACCAATACTTGGCGTAATTTACCCAAATCGTTTGGTAAATGGAATACCGTTTACAAACGATATAAAACAATTGGTTAAAAAAGTATCTTTAATATAGTGTGTAAATCGGTTTGCGTATCGCTTCAGGATAACGGAAATACGCCGACAAAAACGACCATTTGTTGCGCCAATTTGATTTTGCAGTGGACGGCGTCCAACCAGACAAAGGGATAAACGGCATTCAATAGACGGCTGCCATTTTTTCAATTCAGGCAACAAACGGTTGGTAATCGTACCATCTGAAACCGCCGGCCCGTAAATGTCAGCAATATGACTTTGAATATCACGATAGCTCATGCCCAAAGCAAACAGAGAAATGATTTTGTCATCGATTTCTTCGGAGAGTTTGGTCTGATTTTTTTTGACGATTTGCGGTTCGAAGCTGCCGTTGCGGTCTCGCGGTGTTTCCAATTCAAAACTGCCGGAATTTGCCTTAACCGTCTTTTTTGGAATAGTTTAGGGGGAGGATTGACACAAATTCCGTTTTGCTTAATGTGTTCATGCCGTCTGCTTGCGGTAAACAGATCAATAAAGTCAATGATAAAAGCCAGTTTTCTGCGCTTGAAACCATCACCCTTTGCCCTTATCTGCGCATCAATCGCTTTTTTATCACATTAAAACCAACAAGCAACTTGAGGAGCATCATGAAACAAACCCACAGTTTTCAAACCGAAGTCAAACAATTACTGCATTTAATGATTCATTCTTTATACAGTAATAAAGAGATTTTTTTACGCGAGCTGATTTCCAATGCCGCCGATGCCTGCGACAAACTGCGTTTTGAGGCATTAAATAACAATGCCCTGCTTGGCGATGACCCCGAACTCAAAATTACCGTAACCGCTGATACCGATGCCAAAACCATCACCGTTTCCGACAACGGCGTGGGCATGAACGAAGCCGAAATCATTGAGCATTTAGGTACCATCGCCAAATCCGGCACCCGTGCTTTTTTTGAACAGCTCACGGGCGATGCCAAAAAAGATACCAACTTGATTGGTCAATTCGGCGTGGGCTTTTACTCCGCATTTATCGTTGCCGACAAAGTAACCGTAGAAAGCCGCCGCGCAGGGTTGCCTGAAAACGAAGCGGTGCGCTGGGTGTCTGCCGGCGATGGTGAATTCACGGTAGAAACCATCACCAAACCCAAACGCGGTACCAATATTATTTTGCATATCAAAGAAGAACACAGCGATTTATTGTCAGACTGGACTTTACGCCGAATTGTAACCACCTACAGCGACCATATTTCTGTGCCGATTTTCATGAAAAAAGCACCGGAATATGATGATGAGGGCAACCCCAAACCATCAGACGAACTGGAAGCCGTGAATCAAGCGCAAGCCTTGTGGACACGCCCCAAAAGCGAGCTTTCCGATGAGCAGTATCAAGAATTTTACAAACACGTTGCCCACGATTTTGACGATGCGCTGGCGTGGACGCATTTCAAAGTGGAAGGCCGGCAAGAATACACCGGCTTGCTGTATATCCCCAAACGCGCACCCTACGACTTATATGAACGCGACCCGAAACACGGTGTGAAATTGTATGTAAAACGCGTGTTCATTATGGACGATGCGAAAAAACTAATGCCGCTGTATCTGCGTTTTGTGCGCGGCGTGATTGACAGCAGCGATTTGCCGCTGAATGTGTCTCGTGAAATTCTGCAAGAAAGCAAAGATCTGGATGCGATACGTGCAGGCAGCGTGAAAAAAGTGTTGTCACTGCTGGAAGATTTACAAAAAAATCAACCCGAAAAATACACTGAATTTTGGAAAATATTTGGGCAAACGCTGAAAGAAGGCATCGGTGAAGATTTTGCCAATAAAGACAAAATTGCATCACTGTGCCGTTTTGCCTCCACGCACAACAACAGTGATGAACAAACCGTTACCTTGGCGGACTACATCAGCCGCATGAAAGAAAGTCAAGATAAAATTTACTACCTCACCGCCGACAGCTATGCCGCCGCCAAAAACAGCCCCCACTTGGAAATTTTTGCCAAAAAAGGCGTAGAGGTATTGTTGCTTACTGACCGCATTGACGAATGGGTAGTTGGCAGTCTGCATGAATTTGAAGGAAAATCTTTAGTAAGCGTTGCCAAAGGTGCGCTGGACTTAGGCGGCTTAACAGACGAAGCCGACAAAGCCGAGCAAGCCCGCGCTGAAGAAGACAGCAAAGACGTTGCCGCTGCCATTGCCGCGGTATTGGGTGACAAAGTAGAAACCGTGCGCGCCACTACGCGCCTTACCGACAGCCCCGCTTGCTTGGTGGTGGGCGAACACGACATGAGCGCACACTTGGCGCGTATGTTGGCGGCAGCAGGTGCAGCCGAACAAATCCCGCACAATAAGCCCACTTTGGAAATCAACCCGCAACACTTGTTGATTCAGAAAATTGCCGCCGAAAAAGATGAAACCAAACGCAGCGATTTAGCAGAATTGGTTTACGAACAAGCCTTGCTTGCTGAAGGCGGCAAACTCGACAACCCCGCCGCATTTGTGAAACGCATGAACGGACTGCTACTCTCAATGCAATAATAATTTCTGGTTTCTTTTGTGCTTGAAATTTCAGGCTGCCTGAAACAAGGCAAAAAAGCGGTGAATTTTTTATTCACCGCTTTTTTTTTATTGAAATGTGGCACAACAAAATACTGTTTAAGAACAGCGAATGCCGAAAATCAGAGTTGAAGCATTTCATCAATGACCACAATGTGGTTAAGCAGCATCAATCACTTAACGGCGCAACGCCATACGGTGTTTTAGAAAGCTATTGTTATTTTGATAATGCGTGAACAGTACGACAAGTTTTTACAGCTTAGTGATGTTGGCTTTTTTGAGGCACAAACTCGGCACACTGATTAAAAAGCGGCTGGCAATATTGACAAAAACAACACATTGAATAATCTGAATATTATCTTGGTGGGCCCGGTCGGTTTCGAACCGACGACCAAGGGATTATGAGTCCCCTGCTCTAACCCCTGAGCTACAGGCCCGACAGGGAAAATTAGCTTTTCATTATAGCAAAAATACTGATTATTGCAAAACAATAATGAGCAGATTCGCATGGTTGAAAAAACCAACGCCACTGCTTTTTCAGATTTTTATCAGCCATTGTACAAAACTTCTTTTTTTCCTTAACTGTCGATATCTTTCAATTCATCAGTCAAACATATCCGCTTAAATCGCATAAAACATAGCCGAAAAACCAGAGTACCATCAATAAAAAACCAATTTCATAAGAAACTTTGTATTTTTCTGCTCCAATATGATCACGGTTCAAATACCACAATAACATTAACAGCCATTGGCAACCCAAATAAAAAATCGGCTGTCCAAAGAAAAGACCCAATAAAGACAGCAGTGAATACAGGCTGATTCCGTTTGGATAACGCATTAAAATTAAGCCGAGCAATACCGAGAAAGCAGCCAGCATGACCCAGCCTGAAGACGCCAAATAAGATAAATACACGCTGTTAGATTGGTTGTGTTTGCGCAGTGCCAGCGGTGAAGACAATGTGATGTAAAGTGATGGTATATAAAGATTGGCTAAATGGCTGCTGCCCAACACTCCGGGCAGATACAACGAAGAATAATCTGCCATTATCCACCAGCACAATACTGCACCGATAAGCCACAACCATTGGCGATACCGCAAGCATTGCAGTACAAATATGCTGATGTATGCCGCTAAAGCCCAAAGCGTGATGTTGCCCCACATTATTCAGGCAGCCTCAATAAACGTGCCAGCACGGCGGCTAAATTGGCTGCCAGCTGTGCTGCCAAATCGGTGGATAAATCAGCATGAAAATAGCCCGAATCCTCATGACCAATTGCTAAAAAAGCGATGGTTTTACCCTGCCAAACAACAGGCAGCTGCAAAAAACTCATTAATGAAGGATTTTGCTGAATAAGCAGTGCCTGAATAGCCGCGTGGATTTGACTGCCGCATTGCACATGATAAAAATCAGCGGCTGCTTCAGCCGATATTTCTGTTTGCCACAACAGTATTTTGGGAATTTTGGCTTTGGAAATTTCGGGCGGCAAAATTTTAAAAGCATAATTCGGCAAAGAAAAATCTTGGCGCAAGCCAGCATCAACGGCTTTTACCAATTGCGTTAAATTGGCGGTGAGTAACAAACGGTGGGTAAAAGCCAGCAATTTCTGCATGACAATCGAATTGTGCTGCGTATCGGCAATGATTTGCTGCATCAATGTATGGGTGCGTTCACTTTTTTGCTGCATTTGGGCAAGTTTGCCTTGATTAAATGACAATACTTTATTTTCTTGCGGCCGAAACCCCAGTTTTTCCGCATATTGAACCAAAAAATCGGGGTGATTTTCCAAAAAAGCCAGCACTTGCTGCACATTTACAGATTGTTTGGCACTCATCAATATGCTACCTCACCCGTATAAACAGTTTGTGCCGGTCCCGTCATCATGACATGACCATTTTCTTTTTGCGCCCAACGGATACTCAACTCACCACCCGGCAATTCCACACACACCGCCCCTTCACTTGAGAGTAAATTTTGGCGAATACCCGCCACTACCGCCGCACACGCACCAGTGCCGCAGGCTTGAGTTTCGCCTGTGCCGCGTTCAAATACGCGTAATTTGATGTGCCCTGACGAAATAATCTGCATGAAGCCCACATTCACACGCTGCGGAAATTGCTGATGTGTTTCAATTGCAGCACCCAAAACCGCAACCGGCGCGGTATCAATGTTATCAACCACAATGACCGCGTGCGGATTACCCATATTCACGCACGAAACCGGCACCGTGTCCAAGTCCACCATCACCATGTGGGTAACTGCTTCGGCATCGGTTTCGGAAATCGGCAAAAACGGAATATCTTGCGGTGCGAACAAAGGTTTGCCCATATCAACCGTGATCGTGCCGTTGTCATTCAATTTCGGCACAATAATGCCTTTGGCGGTTTCTACAACAATTTCCCGCTTATCGGTCAATCCGTTGTCAATAACAAAACGTACAAAGCAGCGTGCGCCGTTACCGCATTGCTCTACCTCTGAACCATCTGCATTGAAAATGCGGTAACGAAAATCCACTGACGGGGTTTGCGCCTTTTCAATCAGCAATAATTGGTCAAATCCAATACCGGTATGGCGGTTTGACCAAGCCGCAATCGGTGCATTTTCAGCATCAAATACTTGGTTAATGCCATCGATAACCATGAAATCGTTACCCAAACCGTGCATTTTTGTGAATTTAAGGGTTGTCATGATGTAATACTCAAGCTCAAAATTTAAAAGGAGTAACAACAAAAGCAGGATATGCTTCTCTGGTAAACATTATATTAGCATTGAATTTAAATAAAAATTTTATTTATCAGCAGACTATAAAGTAGAAAAAACCACCATCAAAATCGGTGATGCCACATTCACCACAAAGCCGAAGCTAATGGCTAACGGCACAACTTCAACCCCACCCGAAGATTGAATCACCGGCAAAGTAAAATCCAAACTGGTTGCACCACCCACGCCCACCGCCGCACCAACCCACCGCCGCATCAATACCGGAATGAATGCCAGCGCAAAAAATTCACGTGCCAAATCATTCACCAAGGCGACACTGCCCCACACTGGTCCGTAAGCCTCGGTCATCACAATGCCTGAGAGCGAATACCAGCCGTAACCCGAACTCAACGCCAGCCCTTTGCTGACCGATACATCGGGCATAATCAGCGCAAACAACACACCCGCCACCAAGCAGCTCACCATAAACACCGCACTGATTTGCACGCCATATTTATTTAACAGCACTTGGCGCAGGGTAATGCCGCTGCCCCTGAGCTGCATACCCACAAAAAAAACCAATAACATCAAAGCATAATTACTCAAAGATTCAGGCGGCAGCCAATACGCAGGCAATAATAAACCGAACACAAAACCCAACAACACGCAACCAATTTGTTTCAGGCTGCCTGAAAGGCTGACGTTCTGGCGAATATTCGAACCATGGATACTGTGCCGCCACGGAAATTTTGCACCGAACCAAATCAAAGCCAAAATATTGAAGCCCACAACACACACAAACAACACACCGGCTGCCAGTGCCACAAAACCAATTTGCTGCCCTAAATTATCCACCCGCGCCAAAGACAAACCAATCAGTGCCAAAATCACATATACCAGTATATTCAGTGCTTGATTTACCCTGCGTAACAACAACGGCGGCAAACGCACAAAAAAGCCGGCAAACAGCGGCAACAAAATCGAAACCAAAGTGATGAGGCTGTGCATGTCAATCTCAATATCATTAAAAGGCTGCCTGAACGCGACAGAAGCGGAAACTTAATATGGTAGCAGATTTACCCCACTGCTCGCCCCTGTTTTATGTTTTTCAGGCTGCTGCTTTGCCGTGCATCGCAATATAAAAAATCAGATATTATGGTTTTTTCGTTTTACACTTAACAATGCCAATAAATCGAACATAATTGATTTTACAAAGAATAACGCAAATTTTTCAGGATCAATAATATGGATTCTTTGTTCAACTTGTGCATGGGGCTTGTTTCGATTGATTGGCTTTTCCGATTAATTGTTTTAAAAAATTAGTGGTTTAGCTATATAATGCAGTGAAATATCATCAATCATTTAATGAGGCGACACCACATTAGGTGTTAGAAAGTTATTTTTATTTTGATGTAAATGTAAGCAACATTTCTTACACATAAATTTAGCCAAGTTAAATTGCCTCCGATATGACAGAACACCCGCTAAATTGCTAAAAAACATAATAAAAACAACCAAATACTATCTAAAGAAAGAAAAACCATGAACATTTTACTTTTGGGCAGCAGTGGCTTTGTCGGCAAACGCGTGGCGGCTTTATTAAAAGAACAAGGGCATGAGATAACGATGCCGCGCCACCACGAATTGGATTTATTAAACTTAAGCCAAGAAGCCGCCATGCCTTTGCTGCAAAATAAAGATGTGGTGGTAAATACGGTGGGAATTATGAGCCGCCATGCCAATATTCTCGAAACAATTCACCACCACGCGCCCACGAAAATGGCAGCATGGGCAAAAGAAGCAGGGGTAAACCGCTGGGCGCAATTGTCGGCATTGGGTGCAGATGCGGCGCAAACCGTGCCGTTTGTCGGCAGCAAAGGTCGCGGTGATGAAGCAGTGATGAACAGCGGCTTGCAAACCGCCGTTGCCCGCCCGTCGGTGATTTACGGGCGCGGCGGGGTAAGCTGTGAAATGTTTATTCGGCTGGCGAGTTTACCGATTTTGGCATTGCCGGGCGGCGGCAAATTTGAATTGCAACCTGTCCATGTTGCCGATGTGGCACAAGGCTTGGTGAATTTCGTCAATCAGCCGCCCGAAAACGGCACTATAGTGAATATGACGGGCAGTTTGCGTTGTACCATGGCGGATTACCTGAATATCCTGCGCCGCGGTTTGCATTATAAACCCGATGCAAAAATCGTCTCTATTCCGTTGGGCTTGATTAAACCCTTCCTGCCTTTGGGTAAAATTATCACCAACGGCGTTATCTCCCCCGACACATTTTCCCTGCTGGAACAAGGTTCATGTGCTGACAACAGCGGCTTTACCAAGCTACTGGGCAGAAAACCCTTGGCAGCAAGCGAATTTGCGGGGCTGGCATAACATTACCCCTAAAACTAACCATACTAAGACTCAATGCCATAACACCGATAAGTGTAAACGAGAGGCGGTAAAGCTGATTAACAAGCAAAACACCATAAACCAATGAAAGTTAGCATTATTCGGCGGTTGTGATGGATTTGTGTTCACGGTGCATTGTTGGTTGGGCTTCATCAGAACGCATGATTCAAGACCTTGTTATTTATTTGTTAAAACAATCATATATCTTAAAACAAAACCATGATTTGGCTGTATTTTCCACAGCAACCGTGCCGTACAATATATGGTTCGAAATTTTCAATAATGTATCAAGCAGTTAAAAATACGTTCCGATATATTGGGTATTGGTTGCTGTTGTGATAATGCGGTTGTTGAGCGTCTTTTTGGTATGCTAAAGCACAAATAGCTTGGCAATGGTATTTTTGACAATATCAATTTGAAAACTGAAATTATCTCGTTTTTAAAGTTTTATAATGGTAAACAACCTCATTTTGCAAACAGAAGAATGCTACCATTAGCGTATGAAAGTACGCTCAAAAGTGCCTTGTGCGGCCTGACCGAAAGATTAAAAATGATTTTTAATCTTTCTCTTTTACGTGATTTAATACAAGCTGGAAGCCCTTGAAGGCAAGCATTTGTATTGCTTACTTATCACAAACAAGGGTTTGTACTTTCACTCACTTGCGCCGATAATAAGCAAAAAAATATTGCCGTAAACAGTGGTAAAAAATCAGGCAACTGTTTCTCAAACAAATGAAATCATTCATAAATTCATAATAAAGATAAATTTTCCATGTTTTCAATACCAGCCGAGCAAGCCGTTTTTCAGGCAGCCCAAAAAATTAAATTATTGATTATGGACGTGGACGGTGTACTCACCGACGGGCGTATTTTTATTCGTGACAACGGCGAAGAAATCAAATCATTTCACACGCTTGACGGACACGGCATCAAAATGCTGCACGACTCCGGTGTACAAACCGCTATCATCACCGGACGCGACGCGCCTTCGGTTGCCGTGCGGGTGCGCCAATTGGGCATTCATCACTATTTCAAAGGCATACATGATAAGCGTGCCTGTTATGCGACTTTATTACAACAAACCAGTTTAACGGAAGCCGAATGTGCTTATATCGGTGATGATGTGGTTGATTTACCGGTAATGGTGCGCTGCGGCCTGCCCGTTGCCGTACCGCAAGCACACCGTTTTGTATTACAGCACGCCGCATACGTAACCCAAGCAAACGCCGGTGCCGGTGCGGTTCGCGAATTGTGTGATTTGATTATGCAGGCACAAAACACGCTTCAGGCAGCCTTAAGCAGGTACACCGCATGAAACCGCGCGGTAACTGGTTATTCCCTTTAAGCTTGGCTTGCATTTTGGGCGGCGTTAGCTTTTGGCTGGACAGCATCAGTGAAACCCCAACCGAAGAAGCGGTTCTTAATCCCAATGAGCCGCGTTATCGAATCAACGATATTTCCGGAGCACGGTTTAATGAAAATGGTCAGTTAAATGAAACTGTTACTGCAAAATCAGTATGGCAATTACCCAATCAAAAGGTAATATTCATCACACAACCGAAAATGACCATGTATCATGATGGTAAACCGCTGTACAACGTATCCGCTGCTGACGCACAATACCACACCAACAGCCGTGAAGTATGGTTTGATCATCAAGTTATCTTAACCAAACAAGCCACCGCCGGCGAAGCGGAAGGTCAGCTCGAAACCGATCATTTGGAAGTAAATACCAAAACCCAAACCGCCAAAACCGATGTCGCTGTGAATTATCATTACGGCTTATCACATGGAAAAGCGGTTGGTTTTGAATACAACAGAGAACGAGGCTTTTTAAATTTATCATCTCGCGTGAAAACCACTATCTATGAACCCAAACCGTAAACCCCTGCTCCGCCTGTCTTATGGTGTTTTATTCACTGCTTTGATAACAAGCGGCATTCCCGCTTTTGCTTTGGAAAGTGATCGGCATCAGCCAATTGAAATTGAAGCAGACCAAGGCTCGCTAGACCAGCACAATCAAAGCACTGTATTTTCGGGTCAAGTGCGTGTCCGTCAAGGGACAATGTTTATCAACGCTGACCGCGTGGAAGCGAACCGCGACAAAGCCGGCAATCAAACCATACTCGCAAACGGTTCACCGGTTACTTTCGGGCAGCAATTAGATAAAAACAATAAGGTGTATGGTCAAGCCAATGCCGTCAGTTATGCCAGTCAAAGCGGCGTGGTTACACTCACCGGCAATGCCAAAATCACTCGCGGCAGCGACAGTGCGCAAGGACAAAGCATTATTTATAACACCCGAGCCGAAACATATACTGTACGCGGCGGTAAAAACGGACGGGTGCATATTGTGATTCAGCCGCAAAAGCAAAAATAAATAATTTGCATTTAATCATTGATTTAAAAAAGAAAATAAGCATGAATCGCATCGGCTTATTCGGCGGAACATTTGACCCCATTCACAACGGGCATCTGCACATTGCCCGCGCCTTTGCCGCTGAATTGGCACTGGACGAAGTTATTGTGATTCCTGCCGGACAACCGTATCACAAAACGCAGCGCACATACGCTACCGCTGATCAACGACTGGATATGGTGCAATTGGCAATTCAATCAGACACACTCTTTTCTGCATCGGATTACGATTTGGTACACAGCGGCAATACCTACACCATCAACACTGTTTCGGCATTCAACAAAGTATTTAAAAAAGCGCAATTGTGGTGGTTGCTGGGCATGGATTCTTTCGCGCAAATTCACACATGGCATCGTTTCCATACCCTGCTCAATCAGGTTAATATCGCCGTGGCTTCACGCGGCAATCAAGAAACACATCAAATCAATTCATTGGTTTCTGCTTGGCAAACAACAGCATTACACAAAATGCAGAATCACCCCGAAGGCAACAATGGCGGACGATTTTACGCGTTGAATGCTCCGTTTTTACCCATCAGTTCCACCGACATTCGCCATCAATGCCAAAGCGGTAATATTGCAGCTGTTCAAAATAAGCTGCCTGATGCTGTGGTCAATTATATTATTCGGCATGGTCTTTATTTGAATTAACCCTATCCGATGATGACTTAAAAATTCACAAAAGAACAAAAACGAAAATAATAGAATAATTTTTATGAAAGAGTGCAGCCTGGCAACTTGTGATGCCGCTATGTGAAACGCTTTACAGATACCACAATACACAGCACTTCCCGTATCCTGATTAAAAACGTCTTTATCAAAGCAACTATCTGAAAATAAGAAAAAAAATGCGCATACCGATGTGGTATGCGCCAAGTCTACAAAGGAGAAATAGAGGAGAAACTATTAAGCAGTCATTACAACCACCTAACAATATAGATTATCCGCCTAACAATATAAATCGTCAAGCGTTATTTTTCTTTGTTAATCATTTTAACCCAATTTCACTACTTTTAATCGAAAACGAAAAAATAGTGAAACCGTATTCCGTATCAATTGCAACGATCAATCAACGAGTGCAATACACTTCATACAAGGTATTAATCACTCGTTTCACATCATCAGATGTCAATTCGTAAACCAAACTGCGGTGATACCGCGTGAAATCCACGATATTCTCCTTGCGTAATCTTGCCAAATGATTTGACATTGCTGTTTGACTGATACCCAATACTTCCGTCATCTCAGTAACGTTTTTTTTACCTTCTTTCAATAAGCATAAAATCATTAAACGATGCGGGTGAGCAATGGTTTTGAGTGTTTGACCAACATCTTCTGCAATAACCATCATATTTAACAAAGGAGCGTGATTGTTTTTCATTGAGCCTAAATTCCTTTTCCATTATTGATTTACCAATGGTATTTTAAAAGGCATGATTCAGATAAAAATACTGACAAAAGAATAAATTATCATACCAATTCATCCTTCTTCTCTCAATGAAAGAAGCTGTCTGTCTCGGTTTAATCATACAACATCTTTTTTAAAATTCCACCTGCTTTTAAACTTCTTGGTTATGATAGTACTGTACGTTATTATACCAGCATAGCGCAATATATAGCCTTTATCTGCATCAATCCGCTATTCAGCATCACTTCAGCGTTTTGGGCGAACCGACACACAAACATCCGGATTGGTTTCCACCAAAGGACCGCCCACAGCATCAATACAAATCGGCACTGAAGCAAAAATTCCCGGAATCAATTGTTTTCCTTGTTCATTTTTTACGCCGCCCAATGTTTCTGCAATGGCGCTGGGTTTTCCCGGTAAATTCAAAATCAAACTTTTATGGCGCAATACACCAACTTGCCGTGATAAAATTGCCGAAGGCGTAAAGTGTAAACTGATTTGGCGCATTAGTTCACCAAACCCCGGAATAATGCGATCAGCCACAGCCAGTGTTGCTTCCGGTGTAACATCACGCAAATATGGACCGGTTCCGCCTGTAGTGAGTATTAACGGGCATTCCTCAATATCCGCTAAGTGTTTCAAAGTTGCCTCAATAAGAGGCTGTTCATCAGGAATTAAATGCTCAACAAATACCATTGGATTCAAGACAGCTTTTTGCAGCCAGTCTTTTAAACTCGGCAATCCCAAGTCATCGTACACCCCTGAAGATGCCCTGTCGCTGATGGAAACCAAGCCAATTTTTAAGATATTATTATTTGCACTCATGCTATTTTCCGAAATTACCCGATAATATTGCGCCGCCGATTGTAAAAAACATCAGCATTATTTATCTTCATCATATTACTGATACAGTTTTACCGCTCTGCCTTGCACCGATTTTCAAATTAGCTCATTATAATACCTCTATTTTAATACTTGTGATGAAATCCAAATGAACCATTCCGAACTCAGCCACTTTGACAACAACGGACAAGCACACATGGTTGATGTGGGTGAAAAAGCCGCTACTCGACGCGTCGCCGTGGCAGAAGGAATTATCCGCATGAATGAAACCGCCTATCAACACCTAATACAGGGCAGCAGTAAAAAAGGCGATGTTTTAGGCATCGCACGCATCGCCGCCATTCAGGCAGCCAAACAAACCAGTTCGCTAATTCCTTTGTGCCACCCCATTGGTTTAACGCGTGCCGCAGTGGACTTTCACTGCAACGAAAGCAACCACAGCGTCCGCATTCAGACACAAACAGAAACCACGGGACAAACCGGTGTGGAAATGGAAGCACTCACTGCCGCATCTGTCGGTTTACTCACCATTTACGACATGCTTAAAGCCGTAGATAAAGGCATGGTGATTGAAACTGTGCGCTTATTGCAAAAAAGCGGCGGCAAATCCGGAGAGTGGCAAGCTGATTAACCACCTGTTGCCCAATCCTAATCCCGCTGTCCGCAAATCGGACAAGCGGGATTTTTTTGAACTTGCCATTGATGCCATTGAAACCGCAAAGCATCAAAATGGTGCAATACTGTTTTGGTTTGTGTATTGATATTCGCCAATAATTTCAAAGATTCAGCCGCTTGAGCCGCCCCCATAATCCCCAGTAACGGTGAAAAAACCCCATTTTTGGCACAGGCAGCATCAACATCGTTAATATTGCCATCAAAGACACATTGATAGCACGGCGTATTCTCACAGCGAAAGTCATAAACCGCCAATTGACCGGAAAACATCAATGCCGAAGCCGAAATCAACGGAACTTGGTATTGATGCGCCATGCGATTAATTAGACAACGCGAGACAAAATTATCGGTGCAATCCAATACACAATCTACTTTCGGCAAATATTTTTGCAAAAAATCCGCATCAACTCGGCAAGCATGAGCATGAATCACCACATCAGGATTGCGCTCACCCAAACGCTGCTGCAAAATCTTTGCTTTGTTTTTGGCAATATCCGCTTCAGTAAACCAAAATTGACGCTGAAGATTACTCAATTCAACCGTGTCGTCATCTGCCAGCACAATATTGCCAACACCCGCAGACACCAAATAAGTCAAAGCCGGATGCGCCAAGCCACCGCAACCAACCACCAGCACCCTGCTTGCCAAAATGGCTTCCTGACCGGAAATATCCCATTCATTCAATAAAACATGACGGCTATAGCGCAAAAGCTGTGTATCGGTAATCATGATTTGCTTACTATGTGTTACAGGTGATGCGATACTTTGTATCGTTTTTCCAGCCACGAAAACAACCAGCTTAAACCAATGGTCATTACCAAATAAATCAGCGCAATGGTGTAATACGGCTCTTCATACACAGAATAGCGTCCTGCCGCAGTACGCGCCACAAACGCCAGTTCGGCAACAGCAATAGCAGAAAGCAAGGAGCTGTCTTTCAGCAGCGTAATAAATTCATTACCAAACGGAGGCAGCATGCGGCGTATGGCTTGCGGTAAAATAACATAACGCATTGCTTGCAGATAAGTCAGCCCCAAAGAACGCGCCGCTTCGATTTGACCTCGATCAATGGATTGAATACCGGCTCGGAAAATTTCAGTGATATATGCACCGGCGTTGGTAGAAAGTGCCAGAATACCGGTAATCAGCGCACCATAATTTCGGCGCAGCTCCGTTGCTGCATCGCCGCTAATCAACAAGCCGCCGTCTTGGTGAATGAGCGCGGGAAACCACACAAAATACCAAATAAAAATTTGTACAAACAAAGGTGTGCCGCGAAACAGGGTAACATACAACAACGACATTTGCCGCAGCAGCCACGCAAACGCACGAACAATGCGCCCGCCTTTTTCCACACGAATAATCCGTGCCAAAGCGGCAAACAAACCCAGAATAGTGCCGATAAATACCGAAACAGCGGTTATACCCAGCGTCAATTTTGCCGCTTGCAAAAACATACCGCTGTATTCGTAAACAATATCAAAACGAAAACTCATAAATACCCCAGACAATGACAACACCATTCAATGTTCATTGTTTTTCAATATGCAACCAAGCTGCTTTCTTTTTCATCACGCACTAATCCGAAACAATCAAGCTCTTGTACGAAAAGCAGTATCCATGTGCAAAAAACAGTCGTTTAGTGATAACCGTGTTTCAATGTATTTTTATGAAAAATCCCGTTATTGTAACAAAAAAACAGCACCTCAAGAAAGGTGCTGCCAATAAACTGTGCAGTTACTTATGCCGGCTGCCTGAATGTCATTCATTTAACCCGCATCGGTAAGTGGCAAAACAGCACGAAAAACACTGCCTTTGCCCACTTCACTGTCAATTTCTAAATAACCGCCATGTTCTGCCAGTGCATGCTTCACAATAGACAAACCCAAGCCGGTGCCGCCGCTTTGGCGTGAACGCCCCACATCAACACGATAAAATCGGTCAGTCAGGTGCGGCAAATGTTCCGCCGCAATACCGGGGCCGCTGTCCTGAACGCTGAAAATAATTTGGGCTGCCTGAATATCATCATCAGGCTGCGTCTTTTCGAGCGACACACGAATCTCACCACTTTCGGGCGTATAACGCACCGCATTGAATAACAGATTGCTGAAAGCATTATACAAATCCAACTGAACACCATTGATTTCAATATCAGGTGTTATTTCCACTTCAAAACGGTGTTTACCATCGGATAAAGTTTGCGCTGCCTGCATTGCCTGTTCCGACAAAGCACTCAGATTAATCGGTGAGGTCTGAATACTCGCTGCGGTCTGACTCTCCAGTCGTGAAAGTGTGAGTAAATCATTAACAACACTGAGCATTCTTTGGCTTTCTTTGTGCATCAAACCAATAAATTCTTGCTGCTGCTCACCGGGCAAGTCGGGCATATTGGATAAAGTTTCCAGAAAACCATTGACCACCGTAAGCGGTGTGCGCAGTTCATGAGACACATTGGCAACAAAAGCGGTTCGCGTAACGTTGAATTGTTCCGCAGCACTGATGTCTTGTGTAATCAATAAGTCTGCATTACTTTCAAAAGGCGCACGGATAATGAGAATGGTGCGGTCTATCGCGGTTTGTGAATCAGGCAAAGCCAATTTCAGGCTAATCGGCTGCTGATTTAAAGGCTGGCTGACAAATGGATAAAACTCAGGAACGCGGATTAAATTACTCAAAATGCTGCGTCGGTCATGTTGAATATTCAAATTCAAATGACGGGCAGCCAGCGTATTGAGCCACTCAATCCGTCCGTGATTATCCAGAATAATCACACCATTTGGCATGGCTTCTGTGGCACTGTGAAAACGATGCAAGGCGGCCTCCAGCTTTTGTCGGCGTTTTTTACGGCTTTTCACCAACTGCAGCAAATCAATGAAAATGTTTTCCCAAACCCCAAAACCACGCGGTGCAGTATTGAGCTTCGGACTTTTCAGCCAGCCTGCCAATTTGGCAAGGTGATACCAATAAATCACCAACCAAATCAACAGCAGCAAGCACACGCCCGATAATGCGGCAATCCAGCCGCCGAAAACATAAGCAATCAATGCAACGGCAATAATTGAGGCAAATACTTGATAAAGGTGCTGACGAAATTCAACCATATTTTTGAGCCATTATTTAAAAAGGCTGCTTGAAAAAGTTTACGGTAAGTATTTTACCGTTGCATGACACCGTATTCATAATTCATATTAAAAATTCATATTAAAAACATCGTTGCCAAACCCAAGAAAATCAAAAAGCCGCCTGAATCGGTTACTGCTGTTATCAAAACACTGCTGCCCAGAGCCGGATCACGTCCTAATTTTTCCATGATAACCGGTATTAATACACCCACTGTGGCGGCAAGCAGCAAATTTAAGGTCATGGCCGCCACCATCACCAAGCCGATGCCTGCACTGTCGTACAACAGCCACGCCACAGCACCCATCACCGAACCCCAGATTAAGCCGTTTACCAAAGCCACACCCACTTCTTTGCGCAGTAACCGCCATCCTTGAGCAGTGGCCATTTGCCCCATCGCCAGCGCACGTACAATCATGGTAATGGTTTGGTTGCCTGAATTGCCGCCGATACCTGCCACAATCGGCATTAAGGCAGCCAGTGCCACAATTTTTTCGATTGAGCCTTCAAACATACCAATCACTCGGCTGGCAACGAAAGCGGTGCATAAATTGACTGCCAGCCACACCCAACGGTTACGCACAGAATCCATTACCGGTGCAAACAAATCTTCTTCTTCCTGCAAACCCGCCATACTCAGCATATCGGCTTCGGATTCTTCACGGATAACGTCCATCATTTCATCGACGGTAACACGCCCGATCAGTTTTCGATTGGCATCAACCACAGGTGCGGTTACCAAATCGTAGCGTTCAAACGCCGCCGCCGCCTCTTCTGCGTTGTCCTCCGGGCGGAATGTAACCATGTCATCAGTCATCACATCGGCAACCAGCGTTTCAGGGTCAGCCACCAGCAAATGACGAATGGGCAGTATGCCTTGTAAAATATCGTGGTCGTCCACCACGAAAATTTTATCAGTGTGATCCGGCAGACTTTCAAAACGGCGTAAATAACGCAAAACCACTTCACAAGACACATCGGCACGAATACTCACCAATTCAAAATCCATGAGTGCGCCGACTTGATCTTCTTCAAACGACATTGCCGCCGCCACCTGCGCCCGCTCTTCTTCATCGCGGTTGCTGAGGGCTTCGTACACCACCTGATTGGGCAAATCAGCAGCCAGTGCCGCCAATTCATCGGCATCTAAATCATCTACCGCTGCCAGCAACTCACCCTTGCCCATTGCTTCAATCAAGGTTTCGCGTACGGGTTCGGACACTTCCAGCAAAACTTCGCCATCGTCTTCAGGCGTGGTGAGTTTCCACACCAAAACCCGCTCTTGTAAAGGCAAAGACTCCAGCAGCACCGCTACGTCAGCAGGGTGCAACTCGTGCAAAAGAGCGGTTAGTTCTTGCAAAGTGAGATTAAATTGAGCATCGGCTAAGGGTTTATTCAGCTCAATTTGATCATGAATCGGCAGTAAGGTTTCCGCCAATTCACGAATGTGGTCAATATCAACAGATAAGCGAGTCAAATCGCTTTGAGTGGCAGCGTTCATAGCAACTCCGTTATCCCAAATAACGGCAGAACGCTATTGGGTTGAAATCAGAAAAAAACAGTCAGCAAATATAAAAAAGGACTGGGAGGTTCCATAAAAATAAAAACCCGCAGCAAAGGCAGGAAAATAATGAAAAACGGCGTATTCTATCGGGATTGATTTGGCTTGTCTAATTGAAAACAGGCATTACCAAACAACAAAGCAATCGCTGGCATGGCAGCGAAAATATGCTGTAAACTCGAAACAGAGTGCGTCAAAATGCAAAGGAAACTCATGTCTTCAGCCAAAGAAATCATTGAACAAGAAGCAGATTATCAAGTACCTGCATTGCAGCGCGGTTTGCGTATTCTGGAAATGTTCAGCGGCAGTAGCCGTGTACTGACTACAGCGCAAATGGCGCAGCAACTGGGCGTAAGCTCTTCTGCCATCTATCGTATTGTGCAAACGCTGACACAAATGGGCTATTTGTACAAAAAAGACAAAACCCACTATGAATTGGGCAGCCGTGTGATGATGAACGGCTTTTCTTGGCTGGCAAGCCGCGATATTGTTGATGTTGCCGCACCGCATTTGAATGAGCTGCGCAACCGCTCGTCTTGCTCTTGCCACTTAGCGGTGCGCGACCAAACCGATGCCTTGTATATTTACCGTGCTTATGCGTATCAGCGTCTGGCGGTAAATGTACCCATCGGCACGCGTCTGCCCTGTCATGCCACCGCCCTGGGACGGGTTTTGCTGTGTGCTTTAAACCATGAATCTTTAAATCAACTCTATCGGCACGTGCTGCTTGACACATACACTGCTTCACAATCGCCGCAAAGCCTGCCTGAATTGCAAGCCACTATTGAAGAAGACCGTCGGCGCGGCTGGGTGGAACATCAATCGGATTTTGCTACCTCACTGGCAGCACCGATTTGCGATTACACCGGCAACATTACGGCAGCGATTAATTTATCGGTTGCCGACGCACTGCTTGATAACGACAACGTTCGCCGGCAGCTTTTGTCCTTATTGCTTGATTGCGCCACCAAAATTTCTTTGTCATTGGGCTGCCAATCCCGCGGTTAAACACTGCCGCCAATCACGCGCAAGCATTCTGCTATAATAGCGTGCTTGCAAAACAACATTTAAACACAACAAAAACATGACCACACCTCGCAAAATTCTGGTTACCTCTGCCCTGCCTTATGCCAATGGCAGCATTCATTTAGGTCATATGGTTGAACACATTCAAACCGACATCTGGGTACGCTTTCAAAAAATGCGCGGTCACGAATGTTATTACGTCTGTGCTGATGATACCCACGGCACGCCGGTGATGCTGGCAGCGCAGAAACAAGGCATTACACCGGAAAACATGATTGCCAAAGTGCGCGAAGAACATTTAGCAGATTTTAACGGGTTTTATATTGGCTACGACAACTACTACAGCACCCATTCAACTGAAAATAAAGAATTTTCCCGTGAAATTTATTTAAAACTCAAAGCCAACGGTAAAATTGCCGTGCGCACCATTGAGCAGTTATTCGATCCTGAAAAAAATCTGTTTCTGCCCGACCGTTTTGTTAAAGGCGAATGCCCGAAATGCCACGCGCAAGACCAATACGGCGATAATTGCGAAGTCTGCGGCACTACCTACAGCCCCACGGAGCTAATCAACCCCTACTCTGCCATTTCCGGCGCAACGCCGGTATTAAAAGAATCGGAACACTTCTTTTTCAAATTGGGCGAATGTGCCGATTATTTAAAAAAATGGACTTCAGGCAGCAGTATCTTAGCAAACGGACAAACCCAAGCACACTTACAGCCCGAAGCGTTAAATAAAATGAAAGAATGGCTTGACGACGACCATTTAAACGATTGGGACATCAGCCGCGATGCGCCCTATTTCGGTTTTGAAATTCCCGATGCACCCGGCAAATATTTTTACGTGTGGCTGGATGCGCCAATCGGCTACATGGCAGCGTTTAAAAACCTATGTGACCGCATTGGTATGGATTTTAATAACTGGTTTTCCGTTGGCAGCAATACCGAAATGTATCATTTTATCGGAAAAGATATTCTGTATTTCCATGCCCTGTTCTGGCCGGCAACCCTGCGTTTTGCCGACTACCGCGCACCCACTGCTGTCTTTGCCCACGGTTTTTTAACCGTGGACGGGCAAAAAATGTCAAAATCGCGCGGCACATTCATCACCGCACGTACCTACCTTGACGGCAAACTCAATCCCGAATGGATGCGCTATTACCTTGCCGCCAAACTCAACAGCAAAATTGAAGACTTAGATCTGAATTTCAACGATTTCATCAGCCGTGTAAACAGCGATTTAATCGGCAAGTACGTCAATATTGCCGCCCGTGCCGCCGGATTTATTGGTAAACGTTTTTCAGGCAGCCTGTGTGATGTGGGTAACAGCGCATTGCTGACTCAGCTGTCTGCCGCCGCCGACATCATTGCCGAACATTATGAACAACGTGAATACGCCCGTGCTCTGCGCGACATCATGGCATTGGCAGATGCGGTGAACGAATACGTTGATGCCAATAAACCGTGGGAATTGGCAAAGCAAGACGGTATGGACACATGCTTACACCATGTGTGCAGTGAACTCATCAATGCTTTTCACATTTTAAGCGTGTATTTGGCTCCTGTATTACCCAAAATTGCTGTCCAAACCGCTGAATTTTTGAATATTCCCGCCCTCACATGGGCAAACAGCCAGCACAGGCTGCCTGAAAATCATGTCATTAACACTTATCAACATTTAATGCACCGAGTGGAGCAAAAACACGTGGACGATTTAATCGAAGCCAATAAACAAAATATTCAGGCAGCCCCAACACCAGCCCAAGCTGCCCCAAATGCCGAATACACACCGCTTGCCGATACCGCTTCATTTGATGATTTTATGAAAATTGATTTACGCGTTGCCAAGGTATTGAGCTGCGAAAAAGTGGAAGGAAGCACTAAATTGCTGAAATTTTTAGTGGATTTGGGCTTTGAACAGCGCACCATTTTCTCCGGCATTGCCGCCGGCTATCCTGAACCCGAAAAACTCATTGGACGAATGGTGGTGGTGGTTGCCAACTTTGCCCCGCGTAAAATGGCAAAATTCGGCATGTCGGAAGGCATGATTACTTCTGCTTCGGGCAATGGACAATTGTTTTTATTGGACGTGGACAGCGGTGCACTGCCCGGTATGCGAATTGGCTAATTCCAATACAACAAAGCAGCTTGCCTTATGGATATTCTTAACCATACGTTTTTCATCGGCAGGCTGCCTGAAAACGGCGTACTTGAAAATACTTTTTTGCTGCTTGACACGATACACCAAAACACAATATCTGCTTTTAATTCAGTAACCCATTATGCCATTGATGAATGATTAGAAACACAACACCATTCCCGCAGTATTTTTTTGCCAATGCAAAAAATTATTTCAATGCCCCTGAGTATTATTAACATGACATTTTAAGAGAAGGTGCCTATGACTGAACAATTCCACATTTGGGTAAATACCCTCAATGCGCCCTTATGGGACGGCTTGGTCTATTTGTTATTGGGCGTGGGTGTGTTTTACACCCTCAGCACCTTGTGTGTACAAATCCGCCTGTTTCCGCGCAGCATCAAAGAAATGATGGGCGGGCGGCAAAATCCAAACGACCCGCACGGCATCACTTCATTTCAGGCTTTTGTTACCGGATTGGCAAGCCGCGTGGGTGTCGGCAATATTGCCGGAGTCGCCATTGCCATTGCCTTAGGCGGCCCGGGTGCGGTGTTTTGGATGTGGCTCACGGCATTGCTCGGCATGAGTTCTGCCTTTGCAGAATCTTCCTTGGCGCAGCTATTTAAAATTCGTGACCACAATAATGGACAATTTCGCGGCGGTCCTGCATATTACATCAGCACCGGATTAAAACAGCATTGGCTGGCGGTGTTGTTCGCATTAAGCCTGATTTTGGCGTTTGGCTTGGTATTTAATGCTGTACAAGCCAACTCCATCGTTGCCGCCGCTGAATCTGCTTGGGGCTGGAACAAACACATGGTGGGCATTGGTTTGGTGATTTTAGCCGCACCGATTATCTTCGGCGGTATTCGCCGCGTGGCACAGGTGGCGGAGGGTTTGGTGCCATTAATGGCTTCTTTGTATTTGATGCTGGCTCTCTGGGTAGTCATTAACAACATCAGTGCCGTGCCTGCCGTGTTTGGCTTGATTTTTAATAATGCTTTCCATACCCAAGCCGCCGGCGGTGGTTTGTTGGGCGGTTTGGTTTCACAAGCGATGATGCTGGGAATTAAACGCGGGCTGTTTTCCAACGAAGCAGGTATGGGTTCTGCCCCCAACGCCGCAGCTGCCGCCGATGTCAAACACCCTGCAAGCCAAGGCATGATTCAAATGCTGGGCGTGTTTGTCGATACTTTGGTGGTTTGTTCGTGTACTGCTTTTATCCTGTTGTTATCCAACGTAACCGCCTCCGCTGAATTAACCGGCGTACAATTAACGCAAGCGGCAGTTGTCAGCCACGTGGGTGATTGGGGTGCGGATTTTTTAGCATTTCTGCTGTTTATTTTTGCGTTTTCGTCCATTATCGGCAACTATGCTTATGCCGAGAGCAATGTGCAATTCATTAAAAACCATCGCAGCGTGATGCTGGTATTCCGTTTACTGGTACTGGCAATGGTGTATTTTGGTGCGGTAAACAGTGTACCGCTGGTGTGGGATATGGCGGATTTATCCATGGGTTTGATGGCATTGATTAACTTGGTTGCTATTATATTGTTATCACCCTATGTGTTTTTATTGTTGAAAGACTATCAAAACCAATTAAAAGCAGGGAAAGATCCAGTGTTTAAAATGGCAGACCACCCAAAATTGCGCGACAAAGTGCAAAGTGATATTTGGTAAGGAAAATAACCTGTTTTTATGCGCTTTTTTGGCTGACTGTGATTATTGTGATTACCGCTTGTGTATAGAATAAAATTAAAACATAACCATTCAAAAGCATGTCAAAAATGAATTTTTCTTTCAATCCTTTCCATGCGGTTCTGGCTGCTTTGGTGTTTTCAAGCAGCCTGATTGCGTATGCCGAAGAAACGGCAACGGTCTGTGTCGGCATCACTAATGATACTGAGCGTTTGGCATGTTTTGATCGTGCTTACGCATCGGTTTCGCCATCGGATAACGAATCGGAAAAACCTGCCATTGATTTGATACAAACTTTGGATAAAAGTCTGGATAATGACCGCGTTGATATTGTATTGATACCGCAAAACCAAGAGCTGCCTGAAAGCATCAGTTCATTGAGTGAACTTTATGATTTAGATCGCAATGACGAATCAGGCACTTTCACCATGCGTGAACACTATCCAATGTATCTTTTGCCGCTGTGGCATAACAGCCGCCCAAATTATCGAATGCACACACCCACACAAACCAAGGTGATTGATAATAAAAAAGAGCAGCAAAAAACGGAAGCCAAGATGCAATTATCGTTTAAAACCAAAATTGCACAAGACTTATTCAAAACGCGTGCTGATTTGTGGTTTGGCTACACGCAGCAATCGCATTGGCAAGTATATAACGGCTATACTTCCGCTGAGTTTCGTAATACCGACTACATGCCCGAATTTTTTATTACCCAACCGGTGAGTGCACCTTTACCGTTTAACGGAAAATTACGAATGCTGGGTGCGGGTTATTTACACCAATCCAACGGGCAATCTGACCCGTTGAGCCGTTCATGGAATCGCGCATATGTCATGGCGGGAATGGAATGGGGCAGATTAACCGTATTGCCGCGTTTGTGGTGGCGCATTCCGGAAAACCACAGCGATGATAATAATCCGGACATCACTCGCTACATGGGCTACGGCGATTTACGTCTGCAATACCATTTCGCCCACAAGCAAACTTTCGGCAGCACCCTGCGCTTCAATCCCGCAACGGGCAAGGGCGGCATGCAAGTGGACTACACATTTCCGCTGGCGGGCAAACTTAAAGCCTATATACAAGGATACAGCGGCTATGGTGAAAGTCTGCTGGATTATAATCACCGACATCGCAGCATCGGTATCGGCTTAATGCTGAATGATTGGGACGGATTTTAAATTTTTAAAACAGTACAGTAGCAACCAATACACTGTGGCATAATTAATACAATTATTTTCCAATCAATTATCATGCAAAAAGAAGGCAATATTTTCATTATTTCCGCCGCTTCCGGTACAGGAAAGACCACGTTGGTGTCGCGTTTGGTACAAGGTCAGCCCGATATTCGCGTATCTGTATCACACACTACCCGCGCACCGCGCGGAGCGGAGCAAAACGGCGTTCATTATCATTTTGTGGACAATCCCGAATTTACACATTTGATTAAAGAAAATGCTTTTTTGGAACACGCACTGGTATTCGGCAATCATTACGGTACCAGCTATGCCGCCATTGATTCTTTAACCCAAAAAGGCATCAATGTTATTTTGGAAATTGACGTTCAGGGAGCCGCACAAGTACGCAAGCATCTCCCAGAGGCATGCAGTATTTTTATTTTGCCGCCGTCAATGTCGGTATTGGCAAACCGTTTACAAAATCGCGGCACAGATAACAGCGAGGTTATTCAAACACGCTTGCAGGAAGCCTGCCGCGAAATTGAGCAAGCCCATTTTTTTGATTACGCCGTCATTAACGGCGACTTAGACAAAGCCGAACAAGATTTATTACACATTATTCGTGCTCGTGGCTTAAAGCAAACCCGCCAGCATCATTTCATCAAGCAATTATTGGCAAATGCCTCATAATTAGCGACAATGAACCATTCTTTTTTACTGAACCCTTTCTGAGGAATCCACACATGGCACGCATTACCATTGAAGACAGCATCAACCGCATTCCCAACCACTTTGACCTCACCTTGGCAGCAGCCCTGCGCGCCCGTCAAATTGCCAACGGCGCTACCCCATTGGTGGACGATACCCGCAATAAACCCACAGTGGTTGCCTTGCGTGAAATTGCCGCCGGTCAAATCGGTGAAGAAATCCTGCATCAGCAAAAATAAATCAGACTGCGATTTTGTCATGTATCCCGCCAGCCTTTGCTATCCGCCGCTATTTTCCGATTGGCGCAATCATTTGTTCCAAGTAAGCGGCTATCTGAAAAAATCAGAGCGTTTTGCCATGTTAGAAGCAGCGTGTGCTTACGTATATCAGCAGGCAGCGGCAACCGATAAAATCAATGATACAGAGCGTGCTTTTAAAATCAGTGCCGCATTGGCGCAAAAACAACACCGCGTTCACGCTTTAGCCGCCGCTTTAATTCAAACAGCAGCGGAAGATTTGGGCAAACCTGCTCATATTGCCGAACTGCAACCGCAATTGGGTTGCGTTGGCATTGAAATCATTGGGCACATTCATACCAAAAATGAACATGGTTTTACAAAGCAGCTATCTGTGTGTGAAGAACAAATTCAGGCAGCCTACTATGCCATTATTGAGCGAGCACGTGAATATCTGCTGAAAACAGCCAATTACTTAAAACCTGAAGAAAAACAACTTTTAAATGCCGCCTGTGATTTCGGCATTGCCGCGCATCAAGGACAATTTCGCAACAGCGGCGCACCTTACATCACGCACCCCATGACGGTTGCCGCACAATTAGCACAATGGCATGTTGATGTACAAGGTTTGTGTGCCGGTGTCTTACACGATGTACTGGAAGATACAGGTACAAATAAACCGCAAATTGCCGCCGCTTTTGGTGAAGTGATTGCCGACATGGTTGATGGTTTATCTAAGCTGGAAAAACTGGAGTACAACGATCAAGCCGAAGCACAAGCAGAGAGCTTTCGCAAATTGATTTTAGCCATGGTGAAAGATGTTCGCGTCATCATCGTTAAACTGTCTGATCGCTTACACAATATGCGCACGCTTGATGCAAAAAAACCGGAAAGCCGCCGCCGTATTGCACAGGAAACTTTAGAAATCTACGCCCAGCTGGCAAACCGAATTGGCTTGAATCAAGTTTACCGCGAACTGCAAGACCTCTCTTTCCAGCACCTTCATCCAAAACGCTATCAGGTTTTGGAAAAAGCCCTGTCCGCTTCGCGGCGTAATCGGCGCGATGTGGTCGGTAAAGTATTGCGTGCATTCAGCCAGCGGCTGGTGAGTGCCAATATTGAAGCCCAAATCAAAGGGCGTGAAAAAAATCTGTTCAGTATTCATCAGAAAATGCAAGCCAAAAACCTGCATTTTGCCGATGTTATGGATATTTATGCGTTTCGCGTGATTGTAAACAATATCCCCACCTGCTACGCCGCCTTAGGTGCGTTGCACAATTTGTATAAACCCAAGCCCGGCAGAATAAAAGATTACATTGCCATTCCAAAAAATAACGGCTATCAAAGCCTGCACACCACTTTGATGGGACCTTATGGCTTGCCGATTGAAGTGCAAATCCGTACCCATGAAATGGACGCCATAGCCGAAGGCGGCATTGCCAGCCATTGGCTGTATAAATCCGGTGATCAAAGCAGCTTCAATCAAGCACAAATGCGCACCCACCAATGGCTGCAAACCATATTGGATTTACAAGCAAAAAGCGAAAATGCACTGGAATTTTTAGAACACGTCAAAGTTGATTTATTCCCCAACGAAGTTTATATTTTCACGCCCAAAGGAAAAATCATCGTTTTACCCGAAGGCGCAACCCCCATTGATTTTGCCTATGCCATTCACACCAATATTGGCAACCGTACTGTGGCAGTACGCATCAACCACAACTTAATGCCACTGCGTACCAAATTAAAAACCGGTGATACCGTTGAGATCATCACTGCCGATGTGGTCCACCCCAATCCTGCTTGGCTTAATTTCACTGTATCCAGCCGTGCACGCAGTGCCATTCGCAATCAAATCAAAAACATGAACCGCGATGAAGCGATAAAATTGGGCGAAAGTCTGCTGCAAAAAGCCCTTACCGGCTTATTGCCGCAAAATGTATTGCTCTCAGAGAGCCTGAAAGAAAAATATTTAGCAGATTTGGCAGATAAAAACACCCCATTTGAAGATGTGTTATACGATGTGGGTATGGGACATCTGCAGCCTGTATCTGTGGCAATGCACATCGCCAATTTAGCAGGTGAACATTTCGGCGATACCGTCAAACTCTCACCCATTAAAATTTCCGGTAATGAAACCGGACGTGTACATTTGGCAAAATGCTGCAACCCCATTCCCGGCGATGCCATTAAAGCCTTGCTGATTAAAGACCAAGGCATCATTATTCATCGTGATAACTGCAACAATATTCTCAAAGCCGACCCTGAAAACCAATTAGATGCCAATTGGGACGATGTGGCACAAAATACCTATCACACCGTGCTTCAGGTAGCCTCACAAGACATGCACGGCTTATTGGCAACCTTAGCACAAACCATTTCCGCCGACGGCGCGGATATTGTGTCAGTGGACACGCCTTCCAAAACCCAAGACGGTACCGACGGCTTTATTGAATTTCGCTTCGTTCTGCAAGTAAACAATCTGGATCAGCTCACCAAAATCACCCGTGCCCTGCACTCTATCCCCGCAGTACGTCGCGTGGTACGGATATAACGTACAAAATGTAAAAATTCGCCGTGTTGTTTACACATATCAAAAAAATAGCTCTCCGGAACTTCATATGGCACAGCTCGCTGAGTGATTGATGCGACTTATACTGCATATAGCTAGTCGTCCCTGAAGAACCTGATCTAAAATATTCAAACAACTTGCCAAAAATCTTGTCTTAAAAACCTAAATAAAATTAAATTTTTTCGACAAAAAAACAACCATGTCAACAATTTACGGAAATTGTAAGCAGCGGCAGCCAAAATCGGATTGATTTCATTACCAATCTTGCCTTTTAAATAATTGATGCCCATACGGTTATCTTTTTTCAAATGACCGATAATGGGTTCTATTGCACTGCGCCGCTTCATCATCTTTTTCATCAATTGACCGGCTGTTTT
>NZ_JQKE01000019.1 GCF_000745895.1 Stenoxybacter acetivorans DSM 19021
ATCAGATTGATTGCGTATACTCGGATAACGGGACAGAATACAAGGGAACGCCGGAACATGCTTTCAAAATTGTCTGTACAGAACATCGCATCAATCAAAAATTTACCCGAGTTGCCCGCCCACAGACCAATGGTAAGGCAGAGCGGGTTATCAGGACGTTGATGCAGATGTGGCACGATAAAACACGCTTTCAGGACAGTGAGCATCGAAAGCTGGAGCTAAATCGCTTCATCAACTACTACAATACGGTGAAGCCCCATAAATCACTTAACGGGGCGACACCATACGAGGTACTAGAGAAATATTTTTATTTTGATGAAAAGTGTAAATAACGCGGGTAATTCTTACACCTAATCGGTTTTACTGTGGGGTAAAATATTTCAGGTAGCCTGTAAAAAGGCTGCCTGAAAATCATCACCGTTCTATTGCGATATTATTTATTGGGTTACTGCGCGCAGTTCGGTTACGGTGCGGCGTTTGTGTCCCAGCAGGGCATTGACATCATTGGCTTTGGATTTGACCAGTATAAAGCGGTCAACGTAGTTATCCCAATCACTTAAAATACGCTCGCCCAACGGGCTGCGGGTATTTTCAACGTGTTCGGCAATCAGTCCGCGTAAATGTTCTTGGTGCATGGGCAGGTCAGTGATGTTTAACCCTTCGACAAGTTCGGGGTTAATGCGTTTTTTGAAGCCGCCGTCTGCGTCCAATACATAGGCAAAGCCGCCGGTCATGCCCGCACCGAAGTTCACGCCGGTTTTGCCTAAGATGCACACCACGCCGCCGGTCATGTATTCACAGCCGTTGTCGCCGATGCCTTCTACCACGGTGGTTGCGCCGGAATTGCGCACGGCAAAACGTTCCCCAACTTTGCCTGAAGCGAAGAGCTTGCCGCCGGTTGCGCCGTAGAGGCAGGTATTGCCGGCAATGGTGGCGTTCTCGGGTTTAAATGCTGTGCCGCCGTGCGGGCGAATGACGATTTTCCCGCCCGCCATGCCTTTGCCGACGTAGTCGTTGGCATCACCGGTAAGATAGAGATTCACGCCGTTTGCCAGCCACACGCCGAGACTTTGCCCTGATGTGCCGGTGAGGCGAATATCGAAGTGCTGTTTCGGGTTGCCGCGGTTGCCGTATTTGGCGGCAATTAAGCCCGACAATGCTGCGCCGACAGAGCGGTCGGTATTGTTAATGTCAAAACTCAAATCAATATTGCCGCCGTTTTCTACGGCTGCTGCCGCTTCGCTGATAATGGCTTGATTTAAGCGGCCTTTGTCAAACGGGGGGTTGTTCTGGGTGCAATGGCGTGCACCGCCGGCAGGTACTTTCGGTGCATACAGCAGGCGGCTTAAATCCAAAGCGGCATGTTTGGGTGTTTTGCCTTGCACCACTTCCAATAAATCGGTGCGTCCGATTAAGTCGGTGAGCTGGGATACGCCTAAGGAAGCCATGATTTCACGCACGTCTTCGGCGATGAATTTGAAGTAATTCATCACTTTTTCAGGCAGCCCGTGGAAGTGTTTGCTGCGTAGGGTATCGTCTTGGGTGGCAACGCCGGTGGCGCAATTGTTTAAATGGCAAATTCGCAGATAGCGGCAGCCCAATGCCACCATAGGACCTGTGCCGAAGCCAAAACTTTCCGCGCCCAAAATCGCGGCTTTAATGATATCCAAACCTGTTTTTAAACCGCCGTCCACTTGTAGGCGAACTTTATGGCGCAGGTTGTTTTCCACCAAGGCTTGCTGTGCTTCTGCCAAGCCCAGTTCCCACGGGCTGCCGGCATATTTGACGCTGGTAAGCGGGCTGGCACCGGTGCCGCCGTCGTAACCGGAGATGGTGATTAAATCGGCATACGCTTTGGTTACGCCAGTGGCAATCGTGCCGACACCGGGCAGGGAAACCAGTTTCACTGAAATCAGTGCGCGCGGATTGATTTGTTTTAAGTCAAAGATTAATTGCGCCAAGTCTTCGATGGAATAAATATCGTGGTGCGGCGGCGGTGAAATCAGGGTAGCACCGGGAACGGAAAAACGCAGCTGGGCAATATACGGGGTAACTTTGTCGCCGGGTAATTGCCCGCCTTCACCCGGTTTCGCACCTTGTGCTACTTTAATTTGAATGACATCTGCACTCATCAAATAGGCAGGTGTTACCCCAAAACGCCCTGATGCCACTTGTTTGATTCGGGATACTTTTTCTGTGCCGTAACGTTTCGGATCTTCGCCGCCCTCGCCGGAATTGGAATAACCGCCCAAGCGGTTCATGGCAATTGCCAAAGATTCGTGCGCTTCAGGGCTGAGCGCGCCGATGGACATGGCGGCGCTGTCAAAGCGCGGAAATAATTTATCGGCAGCTTCTACTTCAGATAATGCAATGGCTTGGCGGTTTTCGGTTTTCAAACGCAGTAAATCGCGCAGAGCGGTGATTGGGCGGGTGTTTACCGCATTGGCATACAGGCGGTATTTGCTGTAATCGCCTGAATTAACGGCTGCCTGAAGGGTATTCACCACTTCGGGGTTGTAGGCGTGGTATTCGCCTTGCGGCTTATGTTTCAGGAAGCCGCCCGCATCTAGGGGTTTGCTTTTTTGCCATGCCGCTTTATGAAATTGGTGCAAATCGTTTGCCAATTCAGCGAAATTTGCGCCTTTAATGCGGCTGACCATGCCTTTGAAACACAAATCCATAACTTCATCACCAAAGCCTACCGCTTCAAACAGGCGTGCGCCGCGATAAGAAGAAATGGTGGAGATGCCCATTTTAGAAATGATTTTGTATAAGCCTTTGTTGATGCCGTTGCGGAAATTGGTGGTTACCACACGCAGGGGCTTGGTAATCGCGCCAATGTTTACCATGTGCGCTAAACTTTCATACGCCAAATACGGATACACGGCGGTTGCACCCAAGCCGATTAATACCGCAAAGTGATGCGGATCGCGGGCGGAGGCGGTTTCGATGATGATGTTGGCGTCCAAGCGCAAGTTGGTTTCCACCAAACGCTGGTGAATGGCACCAACGGACAAAGGGGCGGGGATTTGAATCAAATCGCGCCCGATTTTGCGGTCGGACACCACCAGCAATACTGCGCCGCTGCGCACGGCGGCTTCTGCTTCGTCTGCCAATTTGGTAATGGCTTCTTTCAGGGAGCTTTCATTGGGGTGGTAAATGGCTTCCAGATGGCGGTGTTTATAGTGTTCCTGCGGCAATTTCATCAATTGCACCATATCAGAATAGAGCAATACCGGTGATTTAAAATTCACGCGGTGCGACATGCCTTCGGCTTCAAAGAACACGCTCATTTCACGGCCGATACTGGTGGTGAGGCTCATTACATGTGCTTCGCGCAGGGGGTCGATCGGTGGATTGGTTACTTGCGCAAAATATTGGCGGAAATAGTCATATACCAAACGCGGGCGTTCAGACAGCACGGCAAATGGGGTATCGTCGCCCATAGAACCAACGGCTTCCTGACCGTTTTCGCCCAATATGCGCAATACGCTTTCCATTTCCTCTTGGTTGTAGCCGAATTGTTTTTGGAATACTGCCAAATCATCAGATGAAAAACTGGCTTCGCCTACTTGATCGTCGGGCAATTGCTCAAACGGAATCAGCGGCAAAACGTTTTTGTTAAGCCATTCACGGTAGGGGTGGCGTGCTTTTAATTCTTGGCTGATGGTATCGGAGTGCAAAATCTTGCCTTCGCGGGTGTCAATAACCAATAATTCGCCCGGACCGACACGTCCTTTTTCCAGCACTTCATCGGGCGCGTAATCCCAAATACCAACTTCGGAAGCAATGGTGATTAAATGATCTTGGGTGATGACGTAACGCGCAGGGCGCAAACCGTTGCGATCCAGATTGCAGGCGGCGTAACGCCCGTCGCTCAGCACGATGCCCGCCGGTCCGTCCCATGGCTCCATGTGCATGGAGTTGAAATCGTAGAAAGCGCGCAAGTCTGCGTCCATATCGGGGTTGTTTTGCCATGCCGGCGGTACAAGCAGGCGCATGGCGCGAAAAATATCCATGCCGCCGCTGACAAACACTTCCAGCATATTGTCCAATGAGCTGGAGTCTGAGCCGGTTTCATTAACAAACGGCGCGGCATCTTGCAAATCGGGAATCAATGGTGTGCGGTATTTGTAACCCCGCGCCCGCGCCCAGCCGCGATTGCCGGAAATGGTGTTGATTTCACCGTTGTGTGCCAAATAGCGAAACGGTTGCGCCAGTTGCCAGCGCGGTAAGGTGTTGGTGGAAAACCGTTGGTGGAATAAACAAATGGCGGATTGCATGCGCAGATCTGCTAAATCCGAATAAAACTTGGGCAGGTCTTTGGGCATGCACAAACCTTTGTAAATGGTGGTTTGATTGGACAGGCTGCAAATATAGAAATCACGGTGATTGATGCGTTTTTCGATGCGGCGGCGGGTCATAAATAAGCGGCGTTCCAAATCGCGCGGCAGCCAGCCGCTGGGTGCATTCACAAATACTTGGCGAATGTGCGGCATGTCTGCCAAGGCGATTTCACCCAATATCGCCGGATTGGTCGGTACTTCGCGCCACCACGCTATGTGCAAGGTTTCACGCGTCAATTCTTCCTCAATGATGCTGACATATTCTTGCATCAGCGCATCGTCTTGCGGCAGAAAAATCATGCCTACGGCGAAATTTTTTGCCAAATTGATGCCGGCTTCTTCCGCAATTGCCTGAAAAAAAGTTTTCGGCATTTGCATTAACAAGCCGCAGCCATCGCCGGTTTTGCCGTCGGACAAAATCGCGCCGCGGTGCTGCATGCGCGATAAACCCAAAATGGCGGTGCGCACCACTTTGTGGCTGGGTTCGCCGCCGATATTGGCAATTAAGCCAAAGCCGCAGTTTTCTTTTTCTAATGTGCGGTCATAAAGTTTGGTCATGGGGTAATCTCCGAAAAATGGTGCAGGTAGTGGGTTTGTTGTTTGGTTAATCCGTATTCCTATTTGCTTTTTTGCTTTTGCCGGCAGGGCGGCTTCATCGGGAAACAAATGAGAATAGGGATTGCTTTCTTCGTTGTTGTACGGCTGCCTGAAAAATATTCATGAAGTGAGCGCGTAAGGACGTTAAAATATAAAAATTATAGCATTGCGTCAAAATTTTTTTACCAGGTGTAAGGTAAATCTTTTGAATGTGTTACATTACGGGTGTGGTTGGTGTGTTTTGTTGGAGGAAACAGATTATGTATTGGGCAATTGCAGCGGTGTTGGTATTTGTGGCTGAAATGTTTGTTGGTACGTTTTATTTGTTGGTGGTGAGCGCGTCTTTGCTCAGTGCCGGACTGGCTGAATGGTTGTTCGGTACTTCGTTAGCAGTGAATTTATTAATTGCTTCTTTGTTTTCGGTGCTGGGTATTGTGCTGGTGCGCCGTTGGTCTGCACAATGGCGTAAACGGCAGCGGCAAGTGTCTGCTGATGACCCTGATTTGGGACAAACTGTGTTGCTGGAAAAGGCAATCAACGGTGATTTGTGGCAGGTGCGCTATCGCGGGACACAATGGCAAGGACGCATTCAGGGTGTTGTATCGGCAGGGACTTATGTGCAGATTGTCGGCAAAGAGGGCAGTTGCTTGTTACTGGCGCGGCTGCCTGAATAATCACTTAATCGGGAGTAATTAAAATGGAATTGATGTTGTTGATTTTTGTTGCCATAGGTGTATTTGGTTTTATGGCATATAAGATAGTGCCGCAGCAAGAGGCGTATGTGGTGGAACGTTTTGGTAAATACAATAAAACGCTGACACCGGGTTTGCGTTTTATTGTGCCGCTTATGGACAGAATTGCCTATAAACACACACTTAAAGAAATTCCGATGGATGTGCCCAGCCAAGTGTGCATCACTCGCGACAATACCCAGCTGACCGTGGACGGCATTATTTATTTTCAGGTAACCGATCCATCACTGGCGTCGTATGGCTCCAGTAATTATGTGGTGGCGATTACTCAATTGGCACAAACCACTTTGCGTTCAGTGATTGGGCGCATGGAATTGGATAAAACCTTTGAAGAGCGTGATGACATCAACCGCACGGTGGTGGCTGCTTTAGATGAAGCGGCGGTATCGTGGGGGGTGAAAGTATTGCGTTATGAGATCAAAGACTTGGTCCCGCCGCAAGAGATTTTGCGTTCCATGCAGGCACAAATCACCGCTGAACGTGAAAAGCGTGCCCGCATTGCTCAATCAGAGGGTTTGCGGCAAGAGCAAATTAACTTGGCATCGGGGCAGCGTGAGGCTGATATTCAAAAATCAGAGGGTGAGGCGCAAGCGGCGATTAATGAATCCAACGGTGAAAAAGTAGCACAAATTAACCGCGCCCAAGGGGAAGCCGAAGCCCTGCGCTTGGTGGCGCAAGCATCTGCCGAAGCCATTCGGGTGGTGGCTGAAGCGGTTCGTATGCCAGGCGGCAGTGAAGCGGTTAATTTGAAAGTGGCAGAACAATATGTGGAAGCATTCGGTAAACTGGCAAAAGAAGGCAATACCTTGATTATGCCTGCTAATATTGCCGATATCGGCGGCTTGGTCAGCGCAGGTTTACAGATTGTTAAAGGGCAAAAATCGTAGTTTAGTCAGCATTATTCAGCGAAAACAGGGAAGAGTTGCTTAAATTGGGCTGGCTGAAAATAAACGCATCAATCGTATGAAATCCATGAAAATCTTGATTGGATAACAGGCTGCCTGAAAGCCGGTGGTTTTTCAGGCAGCCTTGATTCTTTATTATTGTAGATTTGCCGGCAAAGTATTGTTTATTATGGCAGATAAAGAAACGGTGCAAGATCATTTGTAGTGGGTTATGCGTGTAAAATATGGCAAGTTCAATTGATTTTGTGAAAGCGAAACAATGAATTATCCTTGGCTTGATGAGTACTGTTTAGCAAAACAAGGCTCGGTGAAAGAATATAAAGAAGCGTGGAACGCGGTAAGGTATTTGGTGGGCGGGAAAATGTTTGCTTTGCTGGGCAACGACAATACAGGCAGACCAATAATAACGCTGAAATTGATGCCTACAGACGGCGATTTTCTTCGTAAGCAATTTAAGGATATTGTACCCGGCTACTACATGAATAAGGTTCATTGGAATTCAGTCTATCTTGATGGTTCTATAGCCGATGATGTCTTACGTGAAATGATTGATAAATCTTACGCGATACTTTTCACAACGCTGACAAAAAAAATTCAGCAGCAAATCACGCAATGATTTTACTGCTTTAATCGGCGGACAAGAAACACCGCGTGGCAGTTGATGTTGTTTGTCTAAAAGTAAGGCACATAACTTGGCGGCGATTTTGATGATGAGTCATCAGAGTCGTTGTTTTCATTTCTCAAAAATGAAACTTGAAACACATGTTACTGCCTCGTTTTTTGGCAGATGACATCAATTCGGCGGTTATCGTTCATGTATCAGAACTTTATGCCGCGCAAGAGCGATGCTGCGAACCATACCGCAATCGGCGTAAATCGTTTACACTTTCGCTTTCTGCTTCTTCAAGGGCTTTTAACGCCATATCATTATTAAGTGTCAGTGATGCTGGGCAAGGTTATACTAACATGTGAGAAATAGTATGACAGCAATGGATGTGTACACCAAGATAGGCTATGGTTTGTTTTTATTTTGGATAATTGACGATTTCTTCTTCAGGAGGGGAAGTATCGTATGTACTTTTGTAAGCGATTATTCTGAAAATATAAAAATAACGAAAACAGTCTATGTGTATCTAAGTTTGGTTATCCATTATTTCATCGTATTTACAGATTTAGGTGTTATTGTAGATGTGAATATAGCCTGTTTAATTTTTGGGGTGTTTGCAGCTCTGTTTTCTTGGAGAATAATGATCAATATATTGCTTATGACTGTGGCAAGAAATATCGGAAATTATTATGTTTTTTTAGGTTTTATGGCTATTCTTTGGCCTATGGCGATTACTTTTAGAGCCTCTGTAAATAAATTTTTATATAAATACATCAGGCTATAAAATTATATGAATATAATACAAAGAAATTGCCGACATAAGCTGCCTGAAATAAGGGTAGCCGATCTTTGGCAGAATCAATACGTTCAATTTACTCGGAATGCTGACGATGAAAATTATCTACACTTTAATTAAGCTGCTTATTTTAATTGCTTTTATTTTACTGGCAGTAAGCAATACTCAAAACACGGCGTTTCACTATCTGCCCGATCAAGGCTTTGAATTGCCTTTGATTGTTTTGATGCTCATCTTTTTTGTATTGGGTGCGGTTGTGGGTGTTTTTTCCATGTTTGGCAGATTATTGTCCTTACGCGGTGAGGTAAACCGTTTAAAGCGAGAAGCAAAAAAACAAAGCAAAGAATTGTCAAATACTGCCGCCAATCAATCCGATACGGCAATTTCAACCGTGCCTGTTGCTGCCGTTAATCAAACCGAGGGGTAATCGGTGGGTGAATCAATTTTTTGGCTGTGGCTTGCTCCTGTTTTGCTGCTGCCGGTGTTTTTTGCTATGGGTTGGTTTGCTGCTCGGGTGGATATGCGTGCCGTATTGAAACAGGCAAAATCAGTGCCGGAAGGTTTTTACAAAAGCCTTGATGCTTTGGTTGAACGCGACAGCGGCAGTGCCGCCCGCGCTTTGTCTGATGTTGTGGCGCAGCAAAGTGATGCCAAACAAAGCACATATGAACTGCATTTAACCTTGGGTAAGCTGTATCGTACCCGAGGTGAACACAATAAAGCCATTGCCTTGCATCAATCTTTGTTGGATTCACCGGATACCGTATCGGCTCGGCGTGAAACTGTTTTGTTTGAGCTGGGGCAAGACTTTCAGGCAGCCGGCTTGGTGGACAGAGCCGAAAAGATTTTTCTGGATTTGCAGCAAACCGGCATGGCAAAGCCCGCGAAAAAAATATTGCTGAGTATTTACCAACAAGACCGAGATTGGCAAAAAGCAATTGTTTCAGCACAGCAATTAGGCAGTGGCAATCAAGGTTATCAATTTGAAATTGCTCAATTTTATTGTGAATTAGCACAGGCGGCTTTGTATCATTCCGAGTATGATAAAGCCCACTCTTTTACTCTGGAAGCCTTACGGATAAACCGAAAATGCACCCGTGCCAATTTGATTTTGGGCGATGTTGAGCAAAAGCAGCAGAATTTTCAGGCAGCCATTGCTGCTTACTCCGCGATTGAAAAACAAAATCACGAGTATTTAAGCATGGCGGGGGAGCGATTGTATGATGCTTATGATGCTTTGGGAAAACCGCAAGAAGGGTTATCGGTATTGCTGGGTTATATGCAAACTTTTCCGAATTTGGATTTGCTTCATGTCATATACGAAAAATCTTTATTGCTCAATGGTGAGCAGCAAGCCAACCAAACCGTTATTGAGTTGATACGCCGTAAACCGGATTTGCAGGGCGTTTACCGCTTGCTGAATTTACAAATTTCCGAGCTGAATCCAATGTGGCGCACTGATGTGGACATGATGCGCGGTGTGATTGGGCGGCAAATGCAAAAAACGGTTATGTATCGCTGCCGTCATTGCCACTTTAAATCACAAGTTTTTTTCTGGCATTGCCCTGCGTGTAATAAATGGGAAACATTTACACCAAACCGCATCGAAATTTAATCACCTTATTTTTTATATCAAATCATAATGAATCCGCTTATAACTGATTTTCGTGTTCACGCTCCCGCCACCCCCGTGATTGTGGCTTTGGATTTTGATAACGCATCAACCACGCTGAATTTTGTCAGGCAGCTTCGCCCGGAGTTATGCCAATTAAAAATCGGGAAAGAATTATTTACCGCAAGCGGCAGAAGTTTGGCTGAATCGCTAATTAATCAAGGATTTAAATTATTTTTGGATTTAAAATTCCATGATATTCCGAATACTGTGGCGGCTGCCTGTAAAGCGGCGGCGCAAATGGGTGTGTGGATGGTGGATATGCACGCTTCGGGTGGCAAACGCATGATGGAAGCGGCGGCTGATGCCGTGGCTCATTTCAGCAGCCCGCCTTTGCTTATCGGTGTTACTGTTTTAACCAGCATGGCGCAGCAGGATTTGGCTGAGGTTGGCGTATCGTGCAGCATAGAAGAACAGGTTTTGCGCTTGGCATCATTGGCGCAGCAATCCGGCTTAAACGGTGTTGTCTCTTCTGCGCAGGAGGCAGAACTTTTGAAAAGCCGCTTGGGCGATGATTTTGTTTTGGTAACGCCGGGTATTCGGCTAAACACAGACAATACTCAAGACGATCAGCGGCGCATCATGACACCCAAAGCCGCATTGGCTTCAGGCAGCCATTACTTGGTGATCGGGCGTCCGATTACTCAGGCGGCAGCCCCGGCAGCAGTTTTAAGCGATATTAACTTGGGATTGCTGTAGTTTGCTGCAAAGTTACCCATTGTTTTTCAAACAACCTGCTTGATTCAAAACAGCAGAATTGACGTTGCTGCCTGAAAATTCCATAATATCAGCCTTTACATTTAAAAACATAATGTAAAGGCTTTTTTAACGGCAAAAATACATCATACATTGCATGGTATTGGTGTCGTTTGTTTCGGAATTTGTTTCGGAGATAGTGGAGAATACTTATGAAGTTCATCAAAACCTGGCTCTTATGGGGTCTGGTCGTGTTGTTGGGAGTGGCATCGTTTACAACGCTGGCACTCAGCCGAGGCGAAACCGTGAATGCGGTGTGGATGGTAACCGCAGCCGTATCGGTTTATGCCATTGCCTACCGTTTCTACAGCTTGTATATCGCTAAAAATGTGATGCAGCTGGACGCACGCAGAATGACACCTGCCGAACGTCATCACGATGGCTTGGATTATGTTCCCACCCACAAAGGTGTGTTATTTGGGCATCATTTTGCGGCGATTGCGGGTGCCGGTCCTTTGGTGGGTCCGGTGTTGGCGGCGCAAATGGGCTATCTGCCCGGTACATTGTGGATTATCTTCGGCGTGGTGTTTGCCGGTGCGGTGCAAGACATGATGGTGTTGTTTGTGTCAATGCGCCGTGACGGTAAATCTTTAGGCGATATTATCAAGCAAGAAATGGGTAATATTCCGGGTTTGATTGCTTCCATCGGCATCTTGATGATTATGGTGATTATCTTGGCGGTGCTGGCACTGATTGTTGTGAAAGCCTTAACCAACAGCCCGTGGGGAACATTCACCATTGCCATGACCATTCCCATCGCTTTGTTTATGGGCATTTACACACGTTATATCCGTCCGGGTAAAATCGGCGAGATTTCCGTTGTCGGCTTTATCCTGCTGATGCTGGCGATTCATTTCGGCGGCAAAGTGGCACAAAGCGACCTTGCACCGATGTTCACCTTAACCGGCGTACAATTAACTTGGGCGTTGATTATTTACGGTTTTGTGGCGGCAGTATTGCCTGTGTGGCTGTTGTTAACGCCGCGTGATTATTTATCTACTTTCCTGAAAATCGGCACGATTGTTGCCTTGGCTGTGGGTATTTTGGTGGTGGGACCTGCCTTGCAAATGCCTGCACTGACCAAATTTGTGGACGGTACAGGTCCTGTGTTTGCGGGCGATTTATTTCCGTTTTTATTCATCACCATTGCTTGCGGTGCCGTATCGGGTTTCCATGCACTGATTTCTTCAGGCACTACGCCGAAAATGATTGCCAACGAAACCAACGTGCCTATTATTGGTTACGGCGGTATGCTGATGGAAAGTTTTGTGGCGATTATGGCACTTGCCGCCGCTGCCACACTTGACCCCGGTATTTATTTCGCCATGAATAGCCCAACGGCGCTGTTAAGCACTGATCCGGCACACGCGGCAGAAGTGATTACCCAAATGGGCTTTGCCGTTACACCCGATGCGATTACCCAAATGGCGGCAGATGTGGGTGAAAACACCATTCTTTCTCGCGCCGGCGGTGCACCGACTTTAGCCGTGGGCATGGCGCACATCATGCACCAATTTATCGGCGGCAAAGCAATGATGGCGTTTTGGTATCACTTTGCTTTGCTGTTTGAAGCATTGTTTATCTTAACTGCTGTTGATGCGGGTACACGCGTATGCCGTTTTATGATTCAGGACTTGGTGGGTATTTTTATTAAACCGTTTGCCAATACCGAATCGCTGCCTGCCAATTTAATCGGCACATTCTTGGCGGTTACGCTGTGGGGCTATTTCCTGTATGTGGGTGTAACTGACCCGCTGGGCGGCATTAATTCGTTGTGGCCTTTGTTCGGCATCGGCAACCAAATGCTGGCAGGTGTTGCCTTGATTGTGGTGGCGGTGATTTTGATGAAAATGAAACGCGAGCGTTATGTGTGGGTTGCGTTGCTGCCCGCTTTGGGCTTGCTGATTGTTACCACCACCGCCGGTTTGCAAAAAATCTTCCACAGCAAACCCGCTATCGGCTTCTTGTCGCACGCGCAAAAATACAGCGATGCCATTGCCAACAATGAGATTTTGGCACCTGCCAAAACCGTTGAACAGATGAACCAAATCGTGCTGAATGATTATGTAAACAGTGGTTTAACTGTGTTGTTCTTGTTCGTGGTATTAACCGTGGCGGTATTTGGTGCTAAGGTTGGTTTTAAGGCTTGGAAAACCGGTTTTGTTACTGCCAAGGAAACGCCGCCTGTTTACCGCGATGACAACGTTCCCGTTATCAGTAAAGGCAATGTTCATGGCTGAGTTCATGACTGATAACGGCTTTGGAAAGCGGCTGCTTCGTATATGGACCTTACTGCGGCAAACAGGCAGTTTAATGGTAGGCGTTGCGGATTATGATCATTATGTTAAATGGCAACGCCGCCACAATGCGAATGCACCGGTGATGAGCCAACGTCAGTTTTTGGATTATTGCCACAATCGGCGTTCCGGCGGAAAAGGTTCACGCTGTTGCTGAATACACAGAAACGGGCTGTCTGAAAAAGCGGGCGGCTCGTTTTTTAGTAAAAAGCTGCCTGAAAACAGGCAAAAACATCAAAAATTCTGTACTTATTTTTTTGCCGATACGTGTATGATAGACAGCCCAAGTTCCAAATCCTGCTCTGTATATGGCGGCTGATTTTTAAAATCACAGCGTTTTTACCTTGTGGTATCAGCGATACTGCGATGTTTGAAACACGCCTTGCTTTTACAATGAAACCATCACGATATGGGCAAACCAAGAAAACAAATCAACCAAAAAAGGATTTATGATTATGTTAAGCACTAAATTAACCACCTCTTTGGCTGCATTGGCAGCAGTATTTGCCTTGAGCGCGTGTTCGGGTGAAAGCAGTGCGCCAGCAGCAAGCGCAGAAGGCACAGCTTCTGTTGCGGCGGTTGACAGCGGTAAAGTTTATATGGTGGCAACAGATGCCACTTATGCGCCGTTTGAATTTGAAGAAAATGGTCAGGTAACCGGTTTTTCACATGATTTGCTGAGTGCCGTTGCGGAAAAAGCGGGCATTAAAGTGCAATTTAACAATACGCCGTGGGAAGGTATTTTCGCCACACTGGGCAAGGGCGATGCAGACATTATTTCTTCCAGTGTTACCATCACCGATGAACGCAAGCAGCAAATGGATTTCTCCGATCCGTATTTTGAAGCCACTCAAATGATTGTTACCGGCGACAAAGGCAGCAGCATCAAATCATTTGCCGATTTAAAAGGCCGCCCCGTATCCGTACAAAACGGCACAACAGGGGATTTGGTGGTGCAGGATTTGTTTGGCAAAGACAGCACAAACATCAAACGCTTTGAATCCATGCCGCTGGCATTGCAAGAACTCATGGCAGGCGGTGTTGATGCTTCCGTTGGCGATAACGGTGTGGTTCAAAATTTCGTAAATAACAATCCCGATGTTAAATTAAATACCTTGGTTGATCCGAGCTTTGAAAAAGAATCTTATGGTTTCGCTGTGAAGAAAGACCGCCCCGATGATCTTCTGAAAAAACTGAATGAAGGCATCGCCGCTGTGAAAGCAGACGGTACTTATGACCAAATTTATACCAAATGGTTTAGCACCAATTCAGCGGCTAAGTAAAAACCAATCATTGATTTGATTAAAACTAAAGAGTAAAACCTGCGTTCAAGCAAATGAACGAAACGGTTTTACTCTTTTTTTGTTGAATTGATGGCTTGAGTATTGTGGGAAAGCATAAAACCGTAAACAAATGCGTTATCAAATCAGTTTTTAATGCTTTGTTATGGCAAAGATGTGCACCTTTACTGTCTCAGGCTGCCTGAAAGAGTAAGGGTGCGTTATTGAAAAATACGAAATAACCCATTGTTTACGTGTGCATCAAAAAATAGATTTGAAGCCGCTTTACAGACCCGTTTTTAACAGCGTATGCGACATTGCTGCTTGACTGTGGCATACTTTGGTTAATCTTCTTTTATTCGTATTCTGTTTTTTTATGTATGATGTAAACACCACCGATGTTCGCCGATTTTTCGCACAAGTCTGGCAGCAACGCCCGCAGCCGCAAACTTTAGATGCCTTACAGCAAAAAGCCTTGCGCATTATTCAGGCGCACCCCGAATACCATACTTATTTGGCACATTGGGAACGTTATTTGGATCACACATGGACACCGGAAGCAGGTGAAACCAATCCATTCTTGCATATGTCGCTGCATTTATCGATACAAGAACAAGCCGCCATTGATCAACCTTTCGGTATTGCCGATATTCATCGGCAATTGTGTGCCAAGCACAATGATGATTGGGTTGCCGCTGAACATGAGATGATGGAGGCATTGGCAGAAACCATTTGGCAGGCACAGCGTTACGGGCAAGGCTTAGATGTTAATGCCTACATCACCCGTTTGCGGCGGCTTGTGGATTTGGGGCAGGAAGACGAGGCGCGTATCAATCCGCATGAAGCGGCAACACAGGGAACAGTGTAAACCGCTGTATGGTGGCAATTGCCAAACATTTCATGCCGTAATATGCTTGTTTAAAGCAGGAGTTGATACTGTTTTTGGGCGCAAATACTTTAAACGCTTTCTTTCAAGACTTGATACAGAGTGGGGCTGCTGACGCAATGGGCAGCCGCCAAATCAGAAATGTACACATTTTTTTGTGCAAAGCCGCCCTGTTTCTTGACGCTGATGCGGCAGTAAACGGGTTTTTTGTAGATGTTCATGACAGTATTTTCCTATAAATACGGTAAACAACGCTGGAAATTCTTACAGTTAAGAAAATAAGAAAATCAAAATGAGTGTACGAAGAAAAAACCAACAACTCATTATCTTCGGCTTCTACGGTATAAACAGAGAAAACAAAGGACGAAAAAAACCGCAAGTTAGTAATAACTTTGCGATTCTTATTTTTAAGGACTGATACAAATGCCTTAAAACACTGAATTGGTTGCGGGGGCAGGATTTGAACCTACGACCTTCGGGTTATGAGCCCGACGAGCTACCATGCTGCTCTACCCCGCGTCTGAAGAACTGCTCATTATACAGAGTGTGTTTTTTATGTCAAGTTTATTTTTCAGAGAATAGATGCCGCTGTTGTCGGTTTTGTTTGGGAGCAGCGGAACGTTCTTCTTGAAATCACCAACAACGCCCTTATCTGGCAGACCATACGCAAAAACCTGAAAGGACGAAACCGATGCAACAATTTGACGGCACTACCATTGTCTCCGTGCGCCGCGGTGATGATGTGGCGATTGGCGGCGATGGTCAAGTAACTTTGGGTAATACTGTCATCAAGGGCAGTGCGCGTAAAGTGCGGAAACTCTACAACAATAAAGTGCTGGCAGGTTTTGCCGGCGGCACTGCCGATGCGTTTACCTTGATTGAATTGTTTGAAAGCAAGTTACAAAAACATCAAGGCAAACTGATGCTGTCTGCCATTGAATTGGCAAAAGAATGGCGCACTGATCGCGCTTTGCGCCGCTTGGAAGCCATGCTGATTGTTGCCGACAAACACAATACGTTGGTTATTACCGGCAATGGCGACGTATTAGAACCGGAACACGGCATTGCCGCGATTGGTTCGGGCGGTGCGTTTGCACAATCAGCAGCGCGTGCCTTGGTAGAAAATACCGAATTGCCGCCTGAAATTGTGGTGAAAAAATCTTTAGAAATTGCCGGAGATATTTGTATTTACACCAACCAAAACCACACCATTGAAACCCTGAAGCACGAATAAGCATGGCTTTTCAGACAGCCTGTTACGGTATGCTTACCCTTCCAGAATTTTCGTGAAAGAAACCGCATTCATGACTACAGCCATTATGACACCGCACGAAATTGTGCATGAATTAGATAAAAACATCATCGGGCAAAACAAAGCCAAGCGCGCTGTTGCTGTGGCATTGCGCAATCGCTATCGCAGAAGCCGTGTTGCAGAGCCGCTACGCAGTGAAATTGTACCCAAAAATATTTTAATGATCGGACCAACCGGCGTGGGTAAAACCGAAATCGCTCGCCGTTTGGCACGTTTGGCAAATGCCCCGTTTATCAAAATCGAAGCCACTAAATTCACGGAAGTGGGTTATGTCGGGCGCGATGTGGACAGCATTGTGCGTGATTTGATTGAAATTGCCCTGAAAAATATACGCCAAGAAGCAATCGCCAAAAACCGTGCCCGTGCGCAAGACGCGGCAGAAAATCGTGTATTGGACGCTTTGCTGCCGCCGCCTCGCCAAGTGGGTTTTTCCGGAGAATCAGCAGAACCTGCGGAAGATGGTCATACTCGCCAAAAATTTCGGCAAATGTTGCGCAAAGGCGAGTTAGACGAAAAAGAAATTGATATTGACATTGTTGCCGCACATTCCGCTTCCTTATCCATTATGGGTCCGCCGGGCATGGAAGAGTTCACAGGGCAATTGCAGGAAATGCTTGCGGGTATGGGCAAACACAAAACCAAAACCCAAAAAATGAAAATTTCCGTTGCCATGAAGATGCTGGTGGACGAAGAAGCGGCAAAACTCGTGAATGAAGACGAATTGCGAGAACAAGCCGTGGACGCTGTGGAGCAGAATGGTATTGTGTTTTTGGACGAAATCGACAAAATCGCTGCCGACAGTGATCGGCGCGGCGGCGATGTGTCGCGTCAAGGTGTGCAGCGCGATTTACTGCCCTTGGTGGAAGGGACGACCATTCAAACCAAATACGGCATGATTAAAACCGATCATATTTTATTTATTGCCTCAGGCGCGTTTCATTTGAGCAAACCCAGTGATTTGATTCCCGAGTTACAAGGGCGTTTCCCGATTCGTGTGGAGTTGGATAATTTAAATGTAGAGGATTTTAAAGCCATTCTTACCGGCACAGATGCCAACCTTACCCGCCAATACCAAGCCTTGCTGGCAACTGATGATATGCAGCTGACTTTCACTGACGACGGCATTGCCCGCTTGGCAGAAATTGCCTATCGGGTGAACGAGAAGACTGAAAATATCGGTGCGCGCCGTTTGCATACGGTTATGGAAAAACTGTTGGAAGATGTATCATTTAACAGCACTGCGGGTGAAACAGTCATTGATGCAGCATATGTCAATGAGCGTTTACAAGACATTGCCGAGAGTGAAGATTTGGCGAGGTATGTGTTGTAAGCATCTGTCTTGCCATTGACCAATCGTGGTTCAATAAATACAGGCTGCCTGAAAAACCATTCAGGCAGCCTGTATTGTTGTGTATTGTGTTGATGTTGGCGAATGACACTGCATCATCAATAGTGTGTTGAAAAATCAGATTGGTTTTTCCGGTTTTTCAGCCAGTTTGCGATGCAGTTCTTTGGCTGATGTATATGCCGAGCCGGCATTATCGGACAATACCGTGTAATGCCCCATTTTTCGTCCTGCGCGCGCGGTTTTTTTGCCGTATAAATGCAAATAAACATTTGTTGGCTGCAAGAGAATTTGCCAATTGGGTTCGTTGTTCTCATACCAAAGATCACCCAAAATATTTGCCATGCAGCAGGGCGATAATAAATGGGTGTCGGCGGGCGGCAAGCCGCACATTAACCGTACTTGTTGCTGGAATTGGTCGGTGCTGCAAGCGTCTAAGGTGTAATGCCCTGAATTGTGCGGGCGCGGTGCAATTTCGTTGATAACCAAATTTTCGTCTTTGCCGACAACAAACATTTCCACTGCCAACACGCCCACATAATCCAGTGTGTCTGCCAAGCGGCAAGCCAGCTGCTGTGCTTGTTGCTGCAGGTTTTCAGGCAGCCGCGCAGGGACAGTGGAATAAGCCAAAATGCCGCATTCGTGTTGATTTTCGGCGCAAGGAAAACACGCGATGTTGTCGCTGTTTAAACGGCACACCACCACCGAAATTTCAGTGTGCAAATCCAGCTTTTGTTCCAATACACAGCGCACTGAGCCCATTTTGGTGAAGGCTTCGGTTAATTCAGGCAGGCTATTGATTTGCGCTTGCCCTTTCCCGTCATAGCCCAAAGTGGCGGTTTTCAAAATACCCGGCAGTAAAGCGGTGCAATCATCATTGATGTCGGCAAGGCAGCGAATTACCCGATAAGGCGCGGTGGGTAAACCTGCTTTGCGTATCCATGCTTTTTCCTGTTCACGATCTTGCGCAATGGCAACACAATCTCCCGAGGGCGATACCCGTGTTGTCAATGCCAGCTGCCGCATGGCATCAGCACTGACATTTTCAAATTCGGTGGTAACAGCGGCACATTTTGCCAATTGCGTCAAAGCCGTGGCATCGTCAAACGGCGCACACAAATGGGTGTCGGCAAATTCTGCGGCAGGAGCGTTTGGATCGGGGTCCAGTACGGTAACGCGGTAGCCCAAGGTTTTGGCGGCAATGGTGAACATGCGTCCCAATTGTCCGCCGCCCAGAATACCCAGCATGGCGGGCGGTAAAATAGAGAGTGTGGTGTGGTTTGTTGTCATGGAGGGTTTGCTGAATCAAATAAATATGGGTTAGCCAATGCGCCGAAACGCGGGCAAACAGGCAAGCATTTGTTTGCCGTAACGGGCGGTGAGAATGCGTTTGTCTAAAATGGTGATGCGCCCGTAATCCGATTCGGTGCGGATTAAGCGGCCAACGGCTTGCACCAATTTGATGCTGGCTTCGGGAACGGTGATTTCGATAAAAGGGTTGCCGCCGCGCTGCTCAATCCAGCGGCTTTGGGTTTTTTCAATGGGGTTATCGGGCATGGCAAACGGCAGTTTGGCAATAATAACTTGTACACAAGCATCACCGGGCAAATCCAGCCCTTCGGCAAAGCTGTCTAAACCAAAAATAATACTGGCACGGCCGGCGGCAATGGCTTCGCGGTGTTGGGTCAATAAGCGGTTTTTGGGTAAATCGCCTTGTATCAGCAACAGCGGCAAGTGGCTTTCAGGCAGCTTGAGTGCCACCTCTTGCATTTGTTTGCGTGAGGAAAACAGCACCAATGTGCCAATGGCTTCATCGGCATGAATTAACTGAGGCAGCCATTGTGCCACTTCGGCGGTGTGCGCTGCGGCATCTTTTGGGCTGGCAATTAACGGCGGAATATACAATTCACCCTGTTTGGAAAAATCAAACGGGCTTTCCAGCGTCAATGTTTCGGTTTCAGGCAGTAGGCATAAACCGGTTTGACGGAGCAATAAATCAAAATTACCCAAAGAGCGTAATGTCGCTGAGGTTAATACGGCTCCGGCGGCTTGCCGCCACAAACCATTAACAAGAGATGCGGCGGCACTCACCGGCGATGCGTGAAATATGTAATCGGGCTTATCGGTTGTTTTGCGTGTAACCCATTTTGCCAGCGGTGCTTCATCTTCGGCAGTGGTGGTGGCGAATAATGACCACACCGCTTCAACTTGCTCTGCACGTGCCAGCATTAATCCCAATTCGGTGGTAAGGCGGTCAAGAAGCAGGTTGTCTTGTCCTTTGTCGCGCCGTGCGGCGGATAAAGCATCATTTAAGCCGTTGAGATTTTTCAGTAAAGCACGTGCGGATAACAGGGTGTTGTTTACCAATGCCGCTAAATTTTCGGGAACAGTGCCGTCTTGCCACAGCCAAGTTGATTCATTGGTATCGGCGTGTGCAGACAGTTCCGGTGTGTCTGCCAAGTAAAACAGCCATTCTTGCAGACTTTCCAACAGCGATGAGGCGGCTTCATCGGCTAAATTTGCCAATTCGGTTTTGTCGGTAACGGCGGCAATTTTATTGGTAACGGTAGCAATGCGTTCGCTGAACCATAAGGCTTGATTCAGACTGTGTTCAGCGGCAAATTGGCTCAAGGCTTTTTTGGGCAGATGATGTGCTTCGTCAATGCAGTAAAACGCATTGGCTGGCGCAGGTAAAATCACGCCGCCGCCCATGCCGATGTCTGCCAGTAATAAATCGTGATTGGCAACCACCACATCAACATTTTCCAAAGTTTCCCGTGCCAGAAAAAACGGACATTCTATGCGATTGGGACAGGCGGTTTTCAGGCAGCCGTGCCGATCATTGGTGATTTTAAACCACACGGTGTCATCAATGGCTTCTTGCCAAGTGTCGCGGTCGCCGTTAAAACGGCGTTCATGAAACGCGTCTGCCAAATCGCGCAGCAGTGCCAATTCGTTGGGTTTGGGCTTGCTTTCCCACAGTACACTCGGTGTTTCAAAACCGGCTAAACTTTCTTGGGCATGGCTTTGGGTTAGCTGATACAGTTTGTAAGGACACAAATAACGCCCGCGTCCTTTTGCCAGTGCAAAGCTCAGCTGTAAACCGCTGTGTTGTACCACAAACGGTAAATCACGCCCCACCAGCTGTTCTTGCAGCGCAACGGTGGCACTGCTGACCACCAATTTTTTGCCGCGTGTTTGTGCCATGATGCCGCCGGCAAGCAAATACGCCAAACTTTTGCCCACACCTGTGGGACCTTCAATCACGGCAATGCTCTCACCGTCGCGTACGACAGTTTCTTCACCTTCTTGACGATTTTTACTGCGTGAGAACGCATTCGCCACAGCCGCCAGCATTTGCCGCTGTGCCGTACGCGGGCGGAAATTCGGCAAGTTGCCGGCAATGGTTTGATAATGTTCGCGTATCGCGTTTTTTTCCGTATCGGTGAGCATGGACGGGTTTAATTGTTCCATTTTTAATTTAAAACGGTACTGCCAAGCGGCGCATTATAAATCATTGATAACGCTGTCCGCGAAATTCCAGCCAGCCGCCTTCGTGTCTGTTATTGGGGTCGTGATGCGTCCAATGAATCACACCGCCTTGCGGGCTGTATTCGTATTCACCGAAAAATGCCACTTCATCGCCTTTTTTCAGATTGGGTAAACGCGGCGCAAGGTCAATGTTGTGGGCAATCAAGACGGTTTGTTGGTTGTCTAATTTGACAATGAAACGTTGATGGCGTGAGCCTTTGTTGTCGTCGGGCAGGGTTTTGCTGACAAGCCCTTTACCCAAGACTTGCACATTGCTGCGCTGTTGAGTAAAGGCTTGATAAATAGCGTTGTTGCTGCTGTTTGATGTGTTTGCTGCGGTTTTATCGGGCAATACGGCATTGATGGTTTGATTGACTTTTGGGTGGCTTTTGATTTGGTCGCCAAATTTATCCCACAGCAAAAAGCCAATGATTGCCAAAAAAATCAGGGTGCGTAGATTCATGATAATTTATCTAATTTATTATGATGGTTTATTTGCGGCGCGGCTGTCTCGGTGCAGAAAAGCGCGGCGGTTGATTGGGTTGTTTGAAGTAGGGGCGGTTGTTGCCGGGTCTGGTATTCATATTAGGACGGTCAATATTGGGACGGTCAATATTGGGACGGTCAATATTGGGACGGTCGATATTGGGACGGTCAATGTTGGGACGGTCGATATTGGGACGGTCAATATTAGGACGGTCAATATTAGGACGGTCAATATTAGGACGGTCAATATTAGGACGGTTTGGGCGGTGGAAGTTGTGGTGATTGCCAGGGCGCGGGCGGACGATAATCGGGCGATTCGGGCGGACAGGGCGGATATACGTTGGATAATAGGTATCCGTTTGCCAATAGCCATTGCCGCTGCCGCCGCTGATGTTTACTGAATAATCGGGGTAAACGACGGCAGAACGTTCTGAGTACGGATAATACATGCACGCAGACAGACCCAACAAAACAGCCAACAGGCAGTATGTTTTGATATTCATGATATTATTCCTTTCAGATAAATTCTGCCGCAGGCATTCAGGCAGCCTTTGGCAAGTATTCAGGCAGCCTTTAACGGCGGCGGCTGCCGGGTACGGGTAAATCTGCCCAGCGCATGATGTTGGCAACCTCAAATTGATTCAACTCATAGTATTGTCCGCGTTTCAGGCGGTTGGGCAGGGCAATAGGGCCAAAACGCACGCGCACCAAACGGCTGACAGTCAATCCTTGACTTTCAAACAAGCGGCGTATCTCGCGGTTTCGCCCTTCTTTAATCATCACGTTGTACCAGCGGTTTACGCCTTCTCCGCCTTCTTCACGCAAAGAATCTGCTTTTGCCAAACCATCTTCCAGCATAACACCTTGCAATAACAGCTGTTTTTGTTCATCACTCAAACTGCCCAATACGCGCACGGCGTATTCACGCTCCACTTCAAAACTGGGGTGAGCGAAGCGGTTTACCAAATCGCCTGAAGTGGTCAAAATCAGTAAGCCGCTGGTATTGATGTCCAAACGGCCGATACTGACCCAACGGCTGCTGTCTGCTTGCGGCAAGCGGTCAAATACACTGACACGGCCTTGCGGATCGTCTCGGCTGACAATCTCGCCTTCTTGTTTGTAATACAGCACGATGCGCGGCAAACGATCCGGCCATTTGATTTTAATGGCTTGCCCGTTTATGGTTACTTCATCTTGCGGGCTGATTTTGTCGCCCAGCTGTGCTGTTTTGCCATTGACGCGAACGCGTCCTTGCGCAATCCATTCTTCCATTTCACGGCGAGAGCCTGCGCCGGAAGCCGCCAGTGCTTTTTGCAAACGTTCGGGAGGCAAAGAATCGGTATCGAAACGTTGTTTTTTTAAATCTCGGGAACGTTCTTGAATGGCTTGACTGGGGCTGCGTACTGCCAATTTTTTGGCACGGCTGACCCGTTGTTTGGGTGCGGCAACGGTTGTATTGGCAGTTTTGGTGTTTTTCAGGCTGCCTGAATGCGTTGTATTCGGTTTGGTATTGGATTTAACCGTGGACTTTGCCGTTGTTGGGCGCGGTTTTTTGGCAACGCCATCACGCTGTTGGCGTTTGGTTAAGGGTTTGGTTTTATTCATGCTTTGACTCCAATTCGTTGAAAACGAATTCTTCTGCGGCACAATGACGGCAGGGTGGGCTTAAAAAATTAATGAAAAACGAAAAGTTTACTTTGGGTATTCTACTATCAGTAGAAAGGGTATGGATAGGTATTTTGTATAATACATTGTATTTATTTAATTTTATTTAAGTATAAATATCATATTTAAAGATTTTAAAATTTTTTACGGGAATTTTAGATCAAAAAAGGATTGGGTATTTTTATCGAAAAAACAGCAGTTTTTATATGAATTTGCTGATGATTAGTGGTGCAATTTTTGTATTGTTGGGTTTGGAGGCTCAACCATTATGGGAATGTTTTTACCGTATGGTATTTGGCTGTGGTTTAACTTTGGTTGCCGTTTATATCGGTTCACAATATGGCAGCCGAAAAATGGCATTGTCGGTGTAGCGGCATCACTTAATTTGATTGCTTATTCAACGGGCGGCAATGCTTCCGGCAACACCAATTCACCTAATTCCGTCAGCGGCGGCAGTTGGTTTAAATGGTTTAATTGAAAATCACTTAAAAACGTCTGCGTTGTTCCCCACAAACCAGGGCGGCCTAAGACATCGCGCCGCCCAACGATTTCAATCCAGCCGCGATCTTGTAAGGTTTGCATCACCTGTGTGGAAACCGACACACCGCGAATGGCTTCGATGTCGCTGCGGGTAACCGGCTGGCGGTAGGCGATAATCGCTAAAGTTTCCATAACGGCGCGTGAATAACGCGGAATGCGCTGCTCCGCCAAATTGCCCAGCTGTTCAAATGCGGCAGGGGCTGCCTGAAAACGCCAGCCGTTTGCCGTTTGTGTGAGTTGTAAGGCGCGGTTTTGCCAACGCTGCTGCAATGCTGCCAAAACATCAATCAGTTTGTCTTGTGATAAGGGCGGCTCGCATAATTGACGCAATTGTTTATCATTCAATGCTTCCGCTTGGGTAAGCAGTGCGGCTTCAATCAGGGCTTCGGCGCAAGGCGGTGAATGCGGTGCGGTCATATTCATGAAACTTGACCTTTGCGCAAGGCTTGGCGTGCTTGGCGTTCGGCTTTGAGTGCGGCTTCGCGCTGCTGTGCTTGTTTCAGCCAAACAGCCCATTGATTGGGTGTTTCCAAAGTGATGCGGCCGATTAAGCCATCGCGAAAATCGGTTAATACACGCTCCGCTGCTTTTTGGTAATCCACGCGTCCGCCGCTTAACAATGCGCCGCGCTTTTTGCCGGCACACTCCAGCCAATCGCTGTCAAGCCAATGCGGGCTGCTGCTTAAATCGGCTTGATAACGTGCTTGCAATAAAGGTAAATAATGACGGCGCAAATAATCAAGTAAAGCCAATGCCACGGTTTCTTCGTCCAAAGCATTGCGCCCAACGGCGCCGCTTGCTGCCAGATTATAGCCCGCCTCTTCAACAATGATTTTCGGCCATAACATGCCGGGGGTGTCGTAGAGCCAAAAATCGTCGGCTAAAAACAGGCGTTGTTCCGACTTGGTGATGCCAGGTTCATTGCCGGTTTTCGCGCTTTTTTTGCCCAACATACCGTTAATTAATGTGGACTTGCCCACGTTGGGAATGCCGCAAATCATTACACGCAACGGCTTATCCAGCCCTCGTCGGTGGGGCAGTAATTCTCGGCAAGCGGCAATTAACTTTTGGGTTACGTGTTTGTCGGTGGCATCAACCGCCAAGGCACGGGTATTGGGGCGGGATTGATAATCCGTCAGCCAAACAGCTGTCCGTTCAGGGTCTGCCAAATCTTGTTTATTGAGTATTTTTAAGGTTGGTTTGCCTTTTGCCAATTGTGCCAGCAATGGGCTGGCAGAAGAAGCGGGTAAACGGGCATCCAATACCTCAACCACCATATCCACGCTTTTCAGCCGTTCTGTAATGGCTTTTTTGGCTTTGTGCATATGACCGGGATACCATTGGATCGCCATGGTTTGTGTCTTTCTGAATGATTGAAAATGGTTACCGCAATGGGCGGTAACCACCGCCCCTTATTTGGTTAATATTGAATATTGTTTCAGGCTACCTGTAAAACCAATGCTGACTGATGTTTACGGTAAATGGTTTGATTTTATGATTGGCTGGCAGCCATTGCCGATTGAAACAATTGCTTACAAGCCAACGCGTTTTTTCTTATTCAGCAAGGCATCAATAATCGGATTCATTTTTTCGGCAACCGTATCGTTAATGCCATTGCTGGATCTGGAAAGATTTTTGTATTCAGCAAAAGCGATTTGCTGTTGGTTTTCCCAAAGCCTTAATTCGGCACGCGCCATACGCATTTGACCATTCCATGTACGGCGGGCGGTATAGGTTAATTGATAAGGACAGGCAGCCGTATCGGCATTATCCACCAATGTGGAAGCAATGCCGTGATACTGTAAACGTTGCTGCAACACATCGGTAAAACCCGATACCATTACCTTGGGATTTTTAACAATACATACATTATTAATTTGGTTTGCTTTACCTTCAGCCAAAGGCTGAGTCGTGCCCGCGCAGGCGGCCAAAGCCAACACCAAGCTCACAGTGAATAAGCGTTTCATTTTGTTGTCCTTTATGAGGGATAAGGTATCGCATTATAACGGCTTTCAGGCAGCCTGTTATAATCGAATCCATTTTCAGCCTCCAATCATCTATATTATGGCAAAAGCAAAAAACCAATACCAATGCACTGCTTGCGGCGGTACATCGCCGAAATGGCAGGGACGGTGTCCGCATTGCGGCGAATGGAATACTTTGGAAGAAACCAGCGTATTGCCTCCGCCGAGTAATCAGCGTTTTCAATCATGGGCGGCGGAAGAAGGCAAGGTACAAAATTTGGCACAGGTTACTGCCGTTGAAGTGCCGCGCAGTGCGGTGGGCATGAGCGAGCTGGATCGGGTATTGGGCGGCGGTTTGGTGGACGGTGCGGTGATTCTGTTGGGCGGCGACCCCGGTATCGGCAAATCGACTTTATTGCTGCAAGCTGCTGCGAAAATGGCAAAAACCATGCGTGTATTGTATGTGTCGGGTGAAGAGTCGGCGCAGCAGGTGGCATTGCGGGTACAACGCTTAGACGTCGATGCGGAAGGGGTGCAATTGCTGGCAGAAATTCGCTTGGAAGCGATTATTGCCGCTTTGCGTCAGCACCAGCCCAAAGTGGCGGTGATTGATTCCATTCAAACGCTGTATTCCGACAACATCACTTCTGCGCCCGGTTCGGTGTCGCAGGTGCGTGAGTGTGCGGCGCAATTAACGCGCATGGCAAAACAAATGGGCATTGCCATTATTTTGGTGGGGCATGTTACCAAAGACGGATCAATCGCGGGGCCTCGTGTATTGGAACACATGGTGGATACGGTGTTGTATTTTGAAGGTGATACGCATTCCAGCTACCGCATGATACGTGCCATTAAAAACCGTTTTGGTGCGGCAAATGAGTTGGGTTTGTTTGCGATGACCGAGCGCGGCTTGAAAGGCGTTTCCAATCCGTCGGCGATTTTTTTGTCAAGCTACCGCGATGATGTGCCGGGTTCTTGCGTGTTGGTAACACAAGAGGGATCTCGCCCGCTGCTGGTGGAAATTCAAGCCTTGGTGGACGATGCACACGGGTTTACCCCAAAACGGCTGACGGTGGGTTTGGCGCAGGAACGCTTGGCGATGCTGTTGGCAGTGTTAAACCGTCATGCCGGTATTGCCTGCTTTGATCAAGATGTGTTTTTAAACGCGGTGGGCGGTGTGAAAATCAGTGAACCCGCCGCTGATTTGGCGGTGATTCTGGCAATGCTTTCCAGCTATCGCAACCGTCCTTTGCCGGAAAAAATGGTGGCATTCGGCGAAGTTGGTTTGTCCGGTGAAGTGCGCCCTGTGGCGCGCGGGCAGGAGCGATTGCGCGAGGCGGAGAAACTGGGATTTACTCATGCCATTGTGCCGAAAGCCAATTTACCGCGCCAAAAAAGTGATTTTCCGAAATTGAATATTGTTGGTGTGGAATCTTTGCAGCAGGCAGTTGATGCGATTCGCGCCGACTGAAAAAAGTAATTTTGTTGATGTTCGATTGGGAAAAATAACTATGTTGTTTTCTGTTGCTTGGGGAGAAGTGCTGCTGGCTGCCCATTTTGTTTTGGTGTTGGCATTGGCGATTCGTGTGTTGTATCGGCAGCGTGATATTGGCGTGAGTGTGGCGTGGCTGGTGGTGTTGTTCAGTTTTCCTTTAATTGGGGTGATTGCTTATTTGCTGGTGGGTGAGCCGCGGCTGAGTAAAACACGGCTGAACCGGCAAGAAGAAATGACGCAGTTTTTCCGCGAATTCAGCCGCCAATTGCTGTTAAGCGGTCAGCAAATCGAACAAAAACTTGATGAAAATTATCGCGGCATGAGTGTTGCAGCCGCAGGGACAACCGGATTGATGCCGACTGCCGATAACAGTATGGTGTTGCTGGATACCGATGAAACCATTCTCGCTGCCATGAAGCAGGATATTCAGGCAGCCAAACACAGTTGTTTATTGGCGTTTTACATTATTGATGCACAAGGCGCAGTGCAGGATTTGTTGGAAGCGGTGGTTCAGGCGGCTCAGCGTGGGGTGGTGTGCAGTATTGTGGCTGATGCCGTTGGCAGTGCTGCTTTTTGGCGCAGTGCGTGGATAAGCCGATTGCGCATGGCGGGAGTTACTTTAACCGAGGCGTTGCCCGTGCGCTTGTGGCGCAGTTTGTTTGTGCGCGCCGATTTGCGTAATCACCGAAAAATCATGGTGATTGATAAAAGCGTGGCTTATATTGGCAGTTTTAATTTGGTGGATGCCCGTTATTTTAAACAAAAAGCAAATGTTGGGCAGTGGGTTGATGTGATGATGCGTTGTGAAGGCAGCGTGGTTGATGCTTTGGCAGCGGTATTTGCGGTGGATATGGCGGTGGAAACCGAGGAAAATTTTAAAAAAGTGCAGCTTTGGCTGGCTGAATACGGTAAAAGCTCCCTGAAACTGCCGTGTGCGTCAGAAACAAGCCAATCCAATATCACAACACAAGTGATTCCGTCAGGACCCGGTCAAGGTGATGCGGTTTACACCGCGATTATTTGCGCTGTTTATGCTGCTGCACACAGCATCACCATTACCACGCCGTATTTTGTGCCGGATAATACATTGCTGCTGGCTTTAACCACAGCGGCACAGCGCGGGGTGGCGGTTACTTTAATTGTGCCAAAAGCAGTGGATTCTGTATTGGTGAAATATGCTTCACGTGCTTACTATCCGCGCCTGTTGAAAGCCGGTGTAAAAATTGCCTTGTTTCACGGCGGATTGCTGCATGCCAAAACGTTAACCATTGATGAAAAATATACTTTATTCGGCACGGTTAATATGGATATGCGCAGTTTTTATCTGAATTTGGAAATCAGTTTGGCGATTTATGATGCTAATATAACCCGTGAAATCAAAGCATTGCAGAATAAATATCTACAAGATTGTCATTGTGTTGAGCTGAAAGCATGGCAGGCGCGTGCCAAATGGTGGCGGCTGCCTGAAAACATCGTGCGCCTGTTCAGCCCTTTGCTGTAAAACCGATTTTATTTTGAATGGCTTTAAAATAAATTATCCAGTATTTCTTTGGGTTTTGCCGCTGCGTTTTGCTTGGTGTTGGTCGGTAAAACGGGCGTACCTGCCGGTGTGGACGGCGAGGTGTTTCCTGTTGGTTTGGCTGTGTTGTAAGTACCGCTTGCTGCCGCATTCTGTGAATCGGGTGTGTAAACCGGTATGGCTTGGTTGGCACCGGCGGGTTTGAGTGTTTCCACTGTGGTACTTGCCGAGCTGGTATCTGAGGCCTTCAATGTATCATCAACCCGGCTTAAGGCAAGCCATGCACTGATTACAAAACCAGTTGCCACAACAAACAATAAAATCAATAAACCTAAAAAAATCTTGGCAATTAAACTCATGCCTGTTTTATTTCTGCTTATTTTGTCGGTTTCGTTTGTTATCGTGTTGTCATCGGGGGAAGAAGACATGGCAGGGACCTCAGAAATGGTTGTCAGAAATGTTGGTTGGTAATCTTCAAATACGGATTTAAACTGCTGCTTAAAATTTTTGTATGGGCAGCGCATTATAAACCCGAATGTGGATTTTTTTTATCATTATTCAGGATAAATGCGCACGGGTTCGTTGTTTCCACAGTGTGTACCAACGCCATGACCACCAGACAACGGTATAGCCGATGAGTGCGAAAATCGCGCCCAAAATGGGTACGCCCACCAGCAAGGGTTTACCGAATTGCAACAACCACAACCAAACATCTTGCCAATAATGTGTGCTGTGCCAATCGGGAAAAATCAAGGCGGTATCAGGTTGCTGTTGATACAAAAGCCAATGTCCGATGTGGTAGGCAACGTAATACAAAGGGAAAAAAGTAAATGGGTTGGTGTAGAGTGTGGTCAGCACTGCCAGAGGCAAGTTGGTGCGCCGCGCATAAGCTGCCAATAAGGCACTGATCATTTGCGTGGGTGCGGGCAGAAGACCGCAAAACAAGCCGATGGCAACGGAGGAAGCCGCTTTACGGCGGTTTAAATGCCAGAATTCAGGTTTATCAAACCAAGGGGCTAACGGTTTGAGCCAGCGAGAAGCGAAAATGGCTTCTTGTGTGGGCATTTTTTGCCGCCAACGCTGTAATACATCAGAGAGTTTGAATGAAGCCACAGGCAATCTTTAATGTTGGTTGCGTCAAAGTAACGGAAAATTGTGTTTTTAATGATACAAGTTCTTTTTTGCATTCGTCCGTTTTGAGCAATAATTTACTCGTTTTTATCACTGTGCAATTGCTGCTGTGCGGCGGCGAAATCGCCCGTAATTAATAAAGGTAAGGTTTCTTGGGCGGTGATGATGGCTTTATTGATGCGTTCACGCTCTTCTTGGCGCGGTGCATTCAAAACATAGTTTACGACCAAGTGCTTTTCTCCCGGGTGGTCAATGCCAAAACGCAAACGGCAAAAATCAGGTGTTCCCAATTGCGCTTGAATGTCTTTTAAACCGTTGTGTCCGCCGTTGCCGCCGCCTTTTTTGAAGCGTATCCGTCCGCAGGGAATGTCCAATTCATCGTGTACCGCCAGTATGGCATGCGGCGGGATTTTATAAAATGATGACAAGGCTTGTACTGCTCTGCCGGAATGGTTCATGTAGGTATTGGGTTTAAGCAGGTAAATATCGCTGCCATTGATGCGCGTTCGTGAAACATCACCGAAAAATTTCTTTTCTTCGCGCCAAACGGCTTTGTGTGATTGTGCAATGGCATCAATAAACCAGAAGCCGACGTTGTGGCGGGTGTCGGCATATTCGGCTCCGGGATTTCCTAAGCCGACAATGAGTTGAATGGCGGGTGTCATGATGTGTTTGATATTGGGTTGTGATTTTGAATACAAAAAATGGTGTCTGGTTTTTGGTATTTTTTTAATAAGGCTGCTGCGAGCAAAAAATCAGTAAGATGTTGTTTCTCGTTCTGTCTCGTCAGCAGGCGGATTACTGTACCTATTCTATTTTCGGTTTTGAGAATTGAAAAAGAGACAAAAATGCTTTCAGGCAGCCTAAAAAATAAAATTCATTTCTGTAATACCCAAAGAGTGGTTAAATTTTTGGTAATCTGAACGTAAATACATCAATCAAGCATCGCTGTGAATGCTGCCGTCGTTTTGATACAGAGTAAACAACGATACGCCTTCTTTACGGATATTCTCACCGCCGGGTAAATCGGTGAATTCTAAAATGGCAGCGGCTTCCAAAACCGTTGCACCCAAACGTTGAATGAGCTTGATGCCTGCCAGCATTGTGCCGCCGGTAGCCACCAAATCGTCCACCAGCAATACGCGCGCTCCTTTTTTAACGGCATCAGTGTGTATTTCGATGGTGGCTTCGCCGTATTCCAAAGCATAACTTTCCGAAACGGTGGTGAACGGGAGTTTACCTTTTTTGCGTATCGGCACAAAACCAACATTTAATTGATACGCCAATGCTGCGCCGATAATAAAGCCGCGCGCATCTAAGCCCGCCACAACATCAATTTCTTGCCCCATGTAGCGGTACACCAATAAATCCACCAGCAGACGAAAATGCCGCGGGCTTTGTAATATTGGGGTGATGTCGTGAAACAGAATGCCGTTTTGCGGCCAATGCGGGATTTTACGGATTTTGGCAGCAAGTGCCTCAACGCCCATGACTTCGGGATGTGTGAACATAAAAAAAGTGCCTTTGGCTGTTCGGAGTAATAAAGTTATCGTTAATTTGAATAAGACAAAAATATTGGCGCATGATAGCATTAAATGCTTATTTCAGGCAGATTTGGACGCAGTTGGTTGGGGGTGTACAGATGGTTCAAATAACGCGGGGTGCTGCATGAAAAATCAATCTTTCTGCAACAGGCTGCCTGAAAAAGCAAAAGCGTTTTGGTGTGATTGAGCGATTGCTTGGCAGTATAAAACAATGGATTCATTATCAATTATGGCACACATCACAGATACACCGACAACAGTGGCGGAAGACAGGGATTTTGATGCTTGGCTTCATGCTTATATTGAACATTCCACTGAGCAAGCGTATGAGCAGCTTCAGGCAGCCGGTCGTTTGGCACGGCAATACTATACCGATGAAATACGCACACAAGTGGGCGAGCCGGTTTGGCACAATGTGTCTGCCGCTGCCAAAATTGTTGCGGATATGGATTTGCTGCCGGACGCGGTTGCTGCTGTATTGCTGGTACATTTACCCAAGTGTTTGCCTGATTGGCAAACGGTGGTTACCGAAAATTGCGGTGAAAATGTTGTGCAATTGGTGCGTGGTCTGGATCAAGTACAGCGGCTGACTGAATTTGCCAGAGTTGATGCTTTGGCAACACCCGAAGAGCGGAAACAACAAGCCGAAGCCATGCGGCAAATGCTGCTGGCAATGGTGTCTGATATTCGTGTGGTACTGATTAAATTGGCACTACGCACGCGTACCATGGTGTATTTGGGGCATGTTCACAACGATGAGTTGAAACGCAGTATTGCCAAAGAAACTTTAGATATTTTTGCGCCTTTGGCAAATCGCTTGGGTGTGTGGCAGCTCAAATGGCAGTTGGAAGATTTGGGCTTTCGCCACCAGAATCCTGAAGAGTACAAACGTATCGCTTGTTTGCTGGACGAAAAACGGGTGGAGCGGCTGGAGTACATTGAGCATTTTGTGCAAACAGTAAAAAATGAATTGGCAAAGCTGAATGTGCATTGTGATGTGGCGGGCAGACCCAAACACATCTACTCTATTTACCGAAAAATGGTGAAGAAAAAGGTGGATTTCGACGGCTTGTACGATATTCGTGCTGTGCGTGTTTTGGTCGATACGGTTGCCGATTGTTATGCGACACTCGGGATTGTGCATAATTTGTGGCAGCCTGTTCCCGGGGAATTTGACGATTATATTGCGCACCCAAAAGCCAATGATTACCGAAGTTTGCATACTGTGGTGATTGGTCCGGAAGACAAGGGGGTGGAAATTCAAATCCGCACTTTTGATATGCATCGTTTTGCCGAATTCGGTGTGGCGGCACACTGGCGTTACAAAGAGGGCGGCAAAGGCAATAGTGCATATGAACAAAAAATTGCGTGGCTGCGGCAGCTTTTGGATTGGCGTGAAAACATGGCGGAATCCGAACGCGAAGATTTGGCAGGCGCGTTTCAAACTGAATTATTCAACGATACTATTTATGTATTAACGCCGCACGGTAAAGTATTTGCTTTGCCCATTGGCTCAACGCCGATTGATTTTGCCTATGCGTTGCACAGCGATTTGGGCAATCGCTGCCGAGGCGCAAAGGTGGACGGGCAAATTGTGCCGTTGTCCACACCATTGGAAAATGGTCAGCGTGTGGAAATTATTGCGGCAAAAGAGGGTGCACCTTCAGTCAATTGGCTGCATGACGGCTGGGTGAAAAGCCATAAAGCCATCGGCAAAATCCGCTCGTTCATTCGCCAGCAAAATGTTGAGTCAGTGCGTGAAAGCGGAAGGCATTTATTAGAAAAACAATTGCTTAAAATTCAGCCAAAACCCAATTTGCATAAGCTCACCGAAATTTTGGGTTTTGGAAAAATTGATGATTTATACACTGCCTTGGGTCAAGGGGAAGTATCTTCGCGCGCCATACAAAAAGCAGCCGGTACGCTGAATGAGCCGCCGCCCGCGCCCGTGAATGCCGAATCCATCGTGAAACGCAGTAAAATCAAAGAGCGTAAAAACGGGATTTTGGTGGATGGTGAAGGTGGGTTGTTCACTACTTTAGCCAAATGCTGCAAACCTGCGCCGGGTGATGATATTGTTGGCTTTGTTACCCGAGAGCGCGGCATTTCAGTGCATCGCCATTCATGCCCTTCTTTTTTGCAGTCGGCAAAACAAGCGCCGGAAAAAGTGATGAATGTTTCTTGGGCGGGGCAAGCAGACAACCAGGTTTTTGCCATTGATTTGGAAATCCGTGCACAAGACCGCAACGGGTTGCTACGCGATGTATCTGATGCATTATCACGCAATAAGCTGAATGTTACTGCGGTTCAAACCCAATCCAAAGATTTGGAAGCCATGATGCGTTTTACTTTGGAAATTAAGCAAATCAATGAATTACCCAGAGTCATGACGAGTTTGAATGATGTGAAAGGTGTGATTGAAGTCAGACGAGTGTGATTGCAGTGCAGCAATATAGTAAGAACCGCCTGATTTGTTCAGACGGCTCTTTGAATAATAGTTGAAATACAAACATATGGTTGTAAGGTTACCGTGTTGTTTACACATTATCAAATTTTTATTTTTTGAATTTCTGAGCATTTAAATATTGGTTAAATGTTTGATTATCATATTGGTTTTTCGTTTTTTCTGAATTGCTGTTGGATTGCCTTATTTTTCAGGGAGCAGCTTTGGGCGCAGCAAAAATATTATTCGGTTGTTCTTGCATATAAGTTAAGCACTGCATTGACAAATACAATTTACCCGCTTAGAATTCGCGCTCTTCTAAACGCGCCCATCGTCTAGAGGCCTAGGACACTGCCCTTTCACGGCGGCAACCGGGGTTCGAATCCCCGTGGGCGTGCCAGCTTATGCGTTGTGTATCCGTTTATTATTTTGCATTGTCTTTGCGATAACGTTCATCTAAAGTTTTTCCGTTTTCATCTTTCCATGTTTGCCAGCCATTAGAGCCGTTACGGGTTTGTGAGATGATTCGAACTGCCATTGACGGACTGGATATATGCAAATCCCGCATTAAAATTCTATTTTCAAATTCAAAATCATATTGATGATAACAAAAATCTGCTTTGGTTTCATCTGCAATGCGGCTTCCTTTTTGTAAGGTCATGCTGTTGTCGTTGGGGTGAAAAACAGCAGAAGCGTCTGCACCTGTTTTTTTGCTTTTAATATAAAAAACTGTATTTTTATATTCTTCACTTGGCTCATGAGTTATTGACGGAGATTTTGATGGTTTAGCCGATGTTTTGGATTTAGCCTTTTTTGATTTAAACACTTCAATACCAATTAAATCGAGCAACAGCAAGGTGTTGTCAATATAGTTTTCGTATTTTGTTTTTTCAAAACGGCTCACTTTAGGCGGGTTGCCTGATTTTTTATTGTCTATATGTAAAGTGGTAACCGACTTCGCTTTTTCAATTAATTGGTATTCAATATAATCAATTGCACTGCGATTAAATGAATCGTCTTTAGTGGTCAGTAAACAACATTTGCCCCACCATTCCTTGCCGTTTTCCGCATTATGCTGTTTAATACGCTTACTCAATTCACTGGCTTGTCCGATATAAACCTGTTCTTCCGACAATAAAAAATACACACCATAATGCTTGGTTTCTTCTTGGCTCAATAAAGTTTCTACTCTGACTCTGGGGCTGACAAACATAATACCATCCCACGCGCTGTCTTCAATTGTCATCAAACCGGATAAATCACCGTCTTCCAATAATAATTGAATGGTTTTTGCTGTTGGCATAAATATTATTCCTTTTGTTAAAATTGCCCCAAACCCAGAGTCTTTAATCGAATCACATCACTTCTAAAGTTTCAATTCCCAGCAATGCCAAGCCTTGTTTTAGAGTTGCCGCCGCTATTTTTGCCAATTGTAAACGGCTGTTTTTGGCTTGTGTATCGGCTTTTAATATTGGGCAGACTTCATAGAAGCGGCTGAATAAGGTTGCCACTTGGTATAAATAGGTTGCCAAATAATGCGGATACGCGGTGTCTGCCACGTTTTGCAAAACATCTTCAAATCGGAGCAATTCTAAGGCGAGTTGTTTTTCCAATGGTTCGGTTAAAACGATAGCGGCATTGGTATCCCACGTCTCTGCTTTGCGAAACACGCTTTGTACTCGGGTGTAGGCGTATTGCAAATAAGGGGCGGTATTGCCTTCGAATGACAACATTTGTTCCCAGTCGAATACATAATCGCTGGTTCGGTTTTTGCTCAAATCAGCGTATTTTATTGCGCCGATACCCACAACTTTACCAATGTGCTGCGCGTCTGTTTCGGGTAGATTTGGATTTTTACTGCGCACCAAGGCGGCGGCTCGTTCAATCGCCTCGTTTAATAAATCCACGAGTTTTACTGTGTCGCCGCTGCGGGTTTTGAATGGTTTGCCGTCTTTGCCCATCATGGTGCCAAACGGAATGTGTTCGGCGGCAATGTTTTCAGGCAGCCAGTCTGCTTTGCGGGCAACGGTAAATAATTCAGCAAAATGCAGGCTTTGGCGCGCATCCACCACATACAACAGGCGGTTTGCTTTGAGTTGATTCACACGATAACGGATACATGCCAAATCGGTGCTGGAATACAAAAAGCCGCCGCCTTTTTTTTGCACAATAAACGCCGCTGGTTCACCCTCTTGGTTTTTGAATTCATCTAAAAACACCACTTTCGCGCCATCGTCGTCCACTGCCAAACCTTTGGCTTGCAATTCGTCCACGGTTTCCTGAAGCTGGTTGTTGTAGGTAGATTCACCCATAACATCTTGTTCAGTAAGCAATAAGCCTAATTCAGCATAGACAGCTTGAGCATGTTGCAAAGACGCGGACACAAATCGCCGCCACAGTGCCAGCACAGTTTCATCGCCGCTTTGAAGCTTCACAACATAATCGCGGGCGGTGTCGGCAAAGGCGGGATCTTCGTCAAAACGCACTTTGGCTTGACGGTAAAATATTTCCAAATCAGCCAATGCCAAATCGGCATTACCCGCTTGCTGCTGCGCCACCAAATACGCCACCAGCATACCAAATTGTGTTCCCCAATCGCCGACATGGTTTTGTGCAATCACCCGATGCCCCAAAAACGACAAAACACGGTTAAGGCTGTCGCCGATAATGCTGGAGCGCAAATGCCCAACGTGCATTTCTTTGGCAAGATTTGGTGAGGAATAATCGATTACCACTGTTTGCGGTGATTCGGTTTTTTGAATGCTCAAATCAGGATTTAAGGCTGCCTGAAGCTGCTGTGCCAAAAATTCAGGTGATAAGCGCAAATTAATAAAACCGGGACCCGCCACTTCGGCATGCGTAATAATGGCGTTGTTTACCAATGTGTCTGCTACTTTTTGTGCCAATTCACGTGGGTTTTGTTTGAGTTTCTTCGCCGCACCCATAACGCCGTTGATTTGAAAATCACCAAAATCGGTGTTTTTAGCGGGTTGAAGGATAATTGGGTGCTCTGATAAACCGGCTTGGGTAAACGCTGCTTCAATTTCGGCGGTGATGCGTTGATGTAGTTTCATATGCTTAGTTGCTGTGATTGAGTTTGTGGGTTATGCAAGGCGTTATTTTACAATAAGCGTATGGGCAATAACGGATAAGGTATTAATGTTCGGCAACAGGGTGGGGGTTTAAATATCCATTTGCGCGTTGCGTGGAATATTGATATGCGTGGCTCGGTTATTCAATTTTAAAAATGGCTGAATGGTAAAATAATGCCGTTTATTTTTCAGGCAGCCTGTAAAAAAACATTTTTTCTTTATTGGCGCAACCATTCGCTGTTTATGATAGTCGGCGGAATGTTCAATTAAATGGGTTTATGCTGTTAATATTTCCCAGCCAAACCGCCCGATTAACACACACAGCAATGCCATAAAGCCGTAGCGCAGCCAGCGTGCACCGCCTCTCATTGCCAAATGAGCACCCAAAAAACCGCCGCCTAAATTGGCAACCGCCAAGGGCAATGCCCAATGCCACACAACGAATCCGGCAGGAATAAAAAACAATAAAGCGGCTGAATTGGTGGTGAGATTAATCACTTTTGCCGATGCCGTGGCGGTTAAAAAATCAAAGGCAAAAAAACGGACAAAGACAAACGCCAACAGGCTGCCTGTTCCCGGTCCGAAAATGCCGTCGTAGAAGCCGATGAGTGCGCCGAACAGTAAACCCAGATAATACTCTTTACGCACTAAACGGCTGGTGCGCACAGTTTGCCCCAAATCTTTTTTAAAAAAGGTATAAATCACCATAACAACCAGCAATACCAAAATAGCGGGTTTCATTGTGGCGGTGGGGATATAAGTTACTAATTTTGCGCCGATGTATGAAAACACAAATGCCAGTATCGCTGCCGGCAACAGCATTTTCCACGGCACGGTAATTTTGCGGACATAGGTTGCTGCTGCCATTAATGTTCCGTTAATGGAGGCAAATTTATTGATGCCCATAATTTGAGGAACGGTTGTGCCGTTAGGCAGGGCATTGAATAAACCCGGTAATTGTAATAATCCGCCGCCGCCAACAGCGGCATCCATGACACCGGCGGCAAAACCGATGCCCAGCAGCCAAATAAAATGTGCGTCCATTTATGATGTTTTCAGGCAGCCTGAATGATTCAGGCTGCCTGAAAATGCTTTCTGTGGTGAATGTGGTTTTAAATAATGGTTGTGCGGGATTTATGCCATGTCTTCAGGTACGCCCAAAGCGTTGATGCTGTAACCGCCGTCTACATAGGTGATTTCACCGGTGATGCCGCTTGCCAAGTCCGACAGTAAAAATGCTGCGGCTGTACCAACTTCATCAATATTGACATTGCGGCGAATCGGGTTTTGTGAAGCCACGTGTGCCAGTAATTTGCCGAAATTGCCAATGCCCGAAGCCGCCAAAGTTTTAATGGGACCGGCAGAAATACCGTTGCAGCGAATGCTTTCTTTACCCAAAGCAGCGGCAGTGAAACGAATACCGGCTTCCAAGCTGGCTTTTGCCATACCCATGACGTTGTAATTTGGAATAGCACGCACTGCACCCAGATAAGTTAATGCCAAAATTGACGCATGACGCCCTTGCATCATTGGGCGGGCGGCTTTTGCCAGCGCGGGCAGGCTGTAGGCAGACACTTCGTGTGCAATGCGGAATGCTTCGCGGTTGATGCTGTCAAGAAAATCGCCGTCTAAGGCTTCTTTGGGGGCAAAGGCAATGGCGTGTACCAAGCCGTCTAAGCCGTCCCAATGTTTACCTAAATCAATGAAAGTTTGATTGATTTCATCATCATTTTGAACATCGCAGCGAAATACCAGCTCCGAACCCAATGCCGCTGCCATTTTACGCACACGTTCTTCGAGTTTATCAACCACATACGTAAACGCCAATTCCGCACCTTGTTCACGGCACGCTTTGGCAATGCCGTAAGCAATTGAACGCTCGGAAATCATGCCCGTAATCAGAATTTTTTTGCCTTGTAAAAAACCCATTTTTATCGTCCCAATTGGTGGTGTTTTAAGATAGATAGCTGCGCATTATACCCATTTAAGCCCATATCAGCATAGAAACACATTGCCTGATGCATTGATTTATTTGATTTCGTTAAATTTCTCAGGCAATCTGTTTTGTTTGTGCATTAAAAACGGTAAAGTTAAAGTGGCACAGCCGCTGGCTTGGGCTATAATGCGACCACAATTTTATTCAATGAACCGCTTGGCGGTTCGCTCAAACTTGATTTCAACCGTAACCCAAAACAAGGAAAAACACATGTTCCCAGAATATCGAGATTTAATCAGTAAACTGAAACAAGAAGACGCACATTTTGCTCGTTTGTTTAATGAACACAATGAATTAGACGACAAAATAAGCGGTTTGGAAAACAACCCGGTTACCAGTGGTTTGGAAGAATTAGAAGAATTAAAACGTGGAAAGCTGCGTTTGAAAGATGAAATATACGTGATTTTAAAACGTGAAGCCGCCAAAAACCAATAAAGGCTGCCTGAAAACAAAATAATAAAAAGGTTGAATGCTCTGTGCACTCAACCTTTTTTATTGTTCAGCCAAACGATTGCGCAGCCAGCGGGCGGCATCGGCAATTTCACCGGCGGTTAAACCAACCGGTCCCACACCATTCATTACCAGAACATCGGCAGCCAAACCGTGCAGCCATACACTTGCCACGACTTCTTTAAAATATGCGCCGCTCAGCTTTTCTTTAGACCAATGCTCCCACGATGGGCTGAAATGGGTATTTCTCATCGGTGTATTCAGCATTTGTGTCAATAAACTGCCGATGATGCCGGTTAATACATCGCCGCTGCCTGCGGTTGCCAAGCCCGGATTACCGCTGGTGTTTCTTGCGACACCGCCTGTGTGAGAAGCAATGAATTCTGCATGTGAAGCGATAAGACTGCTGCTTCCTTTTAACACCACACAAGCATTGTATTGTTTGGATAATTCAAACACCGCACTTTGCCGATTGGCTTGTACATCAAATACATGGCAATCCAATAATCGCGCCGCTTCTCCCGGATGCGGGGTGATAACAGTCGGTGCTTTTCGGCTGCGGATTTTTTCGGCTAAATTTGCGTGTTTTGCCAATAGATTTAATGCATCCGCGTCCAAAACCATTGGTTGATGAATGGGCAATAAATCATTCAGCAGCAAACGCGAACTTTCACTGACACCCAAGCCGCAGCCAACAGCCCAAACATCAATGTCTTTGCGTGCCAATAAATCACGGGCAACGCTTAACATCAATTCGGGTTGGTTGAGCAGTAAGGGTAGGGGTAATGTATCCTGATGAAACCCCAGCCACACTTTACCGCAGCCTGTTTTTAAAGCGGCACTGCCCGCCAGCACAATCGCTCCGCTCATGCCCATTGAACCGCCGATAATGCCTAGTGTGCCGAAACTGCCTTTATGGCTTTCTTTTTGACGCGGCTGGCACAGAGACGGAAAGTTTGCCCTGGCGTACTGCTGCCAACGCTTTAACTCATCAGGGTTTACGGTATAATACGCAGACATAGTCATAATACGCAGATATAATTAAAAATTTAGTGGAAACAAACAATCTATTGTGCCACAACACATTACCAAAAAGGATAAAAATTATGCAAAAAATAAAAGTTTGGGACGTGCCGACACGAATATTTCACTGGACATTGGTTTTGGCAATTGCCTTCATGTGGTACAGTGCAGAAGCGGGCGGTTCATGGCTGGCTTGGCACTTGCGCGTGGGTTTGTTTGTGATTGCTTTGGTGGTGTTTCGTATTTGCTGGGGGTTTTGGGGCAGCGACACGGCTCGGTTCTGTCAATTTGTACGCGGTCCGTCTGCCATTTCCCGATACATTAAAGGGCAGTTCAATGAAAATGAACAGCCCGGGCATAATCCTTTAGGCGCATTGTCGGTATTGGCTTTGCTTGCCGCTCTTTTGGTTCAAGTAATCACGGGCTTATTCGCCGCCGATGAAAATACATTCACCAATTCAGGCTACCTGAATGCCTTGGTCAGCGAGCATGTTGGCAGTATTTTCCGCAATTTTCACGTGCAATTTTTTAATATTTTGCTGTTGTTAATCGTTGTGCATATTGCGTCTGTATTGTTTTATCTGTTTGTTAAAAAACACAATTTGGTTCACCCCATGCTCAGCGGTTATAAATATTTACAAGGACAGGTTAAACCGCTGCGATTTGCGGGTATCAAGCCTTTTATTGCCGCGGCAGCGGTTGCGGCGGTGGTTGTGTGTCTGATTTTACTGTTGAGCTGATACACATTGTTATTTTGAAAGCATAAAAACAAGCATGAGCATTATCAACAATAGAAAAGCCTTTCACGATTATTTTATCGAAGAGCAAATTGAAGCCGGTTTGGTATTGGACGGCTGGGAAGTCAAGGCGATTCGTGCCGGACGCGTACAGCTGAAAGAAGGCTATATTCACTGGAAACGCGGTGCATTTTATTTGGTTGGCAGCCACATCACCGCCTTGCCGACAGCATCTACTCACGTCAAACCCGATCCCGTCCGCCAGCGCAAATTATTGCTGAAACAGGCGGAAATCAACAGACTCATCGGTAAAGTCGAACGCAGCGGCTACACCTTGGTGCCGTTGAATTTGCACTACAGCCGCGGCTACGTGAAAATTGATATGGGTTTGGCAAAGGGTAAGAAACTGCACGATAAACGCCAAAGCAGTAAAGAAAAAGATTGGGCGCGGGAAAAACAGCGCATTATGAAGCAAGAGCGTTAAATAAAATTCAGTCAATAAACAATAAGCGTGTTTGTTTAAAACACGCTTATTTTTGTCTCTTCATTATTATTTCAAGTGGGTTATACCAAATCAAATCCGTCGATTTCCATATAAATGATGGCAATGAAATGGTGAATATTACGAAAGCCCTTTGCCTTTGGGCTGAGAAGGGCTGAATTTTGTCCATGAAACCCATTTTTCAATGGCTTCTTCAGTGATAACAAGTCTTTAATATCCGTACAAATAGTTTTATAGCTAAACGATTACTTTTTTCACATGGATATGATTTTTTGTTTCGATTTCTGCCGTAAGGGCTTGATTGTTTCGGATTGCTGCGTGATGAAAAGAAAGTAGTTTGGCTATAACCATACTTTGGCTGCCTACATACAACCCTGACTTTTTGAATTCCATAGAATATGGATGGGCATGGGTAAAAGCGGGCACGCAGGTTTTTAAAGCTTAAGACAGGATAGCTTTCAGGGATACCGTGATGTATCGTAAAAAATAGACAATGCGTTTTAATTAGATGATTTTAAATAAATGAAGCGAAGAAAAAGGCAAGGATTTTTAGATTAGTTATTGATAATTAAATACTTGGTTTACGATATTAGATAATTTTAGGCATAAAAAAACATGCTGAAGCATGTCTTTTTTATGTGCTTTGGTGCCCAGGGTCGGACTCGAACCGACACACCTTGCGGCGGGGGATTTTGAGTCCCCTGCGTCTACCAATTTCGCCACCTGGGCTGGTGAAGAAGCGACTATTATAATGGTTTTTCAGAACTTGTAAAGGGTTTTTTAAAGCATTTTAAAAAAAATTCAGCTGTATTTTATTTTCAGATTTATATACATTTAGATAATTCAAATAATAAAAGGCTGCCTGAACTTCAGGCAGCCTTTCATCGTTTGCTTATATGTGTATTAACTGAAAAATAAATTGATTTAATTTATTGATCAGATAGGCACAAATTAATCAACTAAGCTGATTTCGCCTTTCATTGTACCACTGTGTCCGGGGAAAGTGCAGAAGAAAGCATATGAACCATTGGCAATTTTGCTGGTGTCAAAAGTAACAGAAGTTTCTTCGCCGCCGCCGATCATCGGGCTGTAAGCCACAACGCGCGGGTCAGTGGTGTTCAGGTATTCTTTGTCCAGACCCAAAGTAACGCCTTCCATGGCAACAGCATTCATGTCGTCAGCTTTGGTGATGACAACGTTATGACCCATGGCTGTTTTGGGTTGTGTACCCACGTTTTTCAAATGAATGGTAAATTGAGTACATTTTTTGCTGACGTCAATTTGACTGACGTTGTATTTTAATTGATCGTTGGCTTCAACAGTGGTTTCGCAGCCTTCGGCAGCAGGTGTAACTGCTGCAGTTACTTCAGAAGCAGCACCGGCAACAGCGGAGGCAACTTCAGAAGCAGCGCCGGAAACGGCAGAAGCCACTTGGCTGGCAGCAGAAGCAACGGCTTCAGCCGGAGCAGCTGCTTGTTGTGAACAAGCAGACAATGTTAAAGCAGCAGCGGCAATCAAAGATAAATAGTATTTCATGGGAAAATTCCCCTCAAAGTGGGTGTTATACAGAAAAAAGTGAGCGTGTTTGTTGAATATTTGTATTTCAGCAACATACTTTAAATATTATAGTATAAAAATTATTAGTGTGGTATTGGTTATTTAATAAGATAAATAAATTCTTTAGAAAATTTTTTTGTGTTGCTTTTGAGGGCGTTCAAAATTCTGTGTCAGTGTTAAATCCTACAGTTTGATTATATCATCGAGTCTTCCCTCGAAATAAATGGAAAGTTGGCTGACCGCCTGCCCCCAATTCTGTATGGGCATCGTCCATTTTTCTGATGCCTTATTGATGCCGACATACAAAAGCTTCAGCAGACTGTCCTCATTGGGAAACGCACCTTTGGTTTTGGTCAGCTTGCGGAATTGACGGTGTACCGCTTCCACCGCATTGGTGGTGTAAATCGGTTTGCGTATCGCTTCAGGATAACGGAAATACGCCGACAAAAGCGGCCATTTGTTGCGCCAAGAAGCAATCACTCTC
>NZ_JQKE01000020.1 GCF_000745895.1 Stenoxybacter acetivorans DSM 19021
TGCTTAGGCAATATACCTTTATTTACTAATCAAGCCATTTGCGAAAATATTTTACAGAAAATACTTTCGTAAATAGCTAAATTCTATGCTTTTTTGCTATTCACTATGCTGTTACTATATAGCAAGGTAGTAGAACCTGAGCCGGTAACATCAAGCTGAGCAATCAGATTGCGCAAATCTTCATCAGTAGAAACATTGGCAAGAAGTGCATTGGCTTCTAACATAGTTAGTGACATTTTGATTCTCCTTAAATGAACCTTTTTGATTAAAAACTGAATTTAACAACAGCATTGGGGATTTTTTTACTATATGCACCATCATATTCATAAATGGTGAGAGCTTCTTTTAATACAGCAATAACAGATTCTTTTGACATCTCTGGTACATTTGAAATATCTATTTCCAATAAATCCCAAGCAAGCAAAAAAGGATTATCTGAAAAAGAATGCGGGCAATGAGTGCGTTCAATTATCAAAGGTACACGCCGCCTTTGGAAATTGAGAACAGCAACTCTTTTATTTGTTGGCTCGGGACGCCCACTCATACCAGTCTCCATAATTGTCTTTGCCATGATGAAATAAATATCTTTATCTCTATCTATCGTCCAAGCATGCCAAAACCCTGACGGTCTTCCATTTTTCCACTCTCTGTCAGATGGAAAAAAACCTCTCATTAACTCATCAAGTCCATATTTCTGAATATCTTCTTCAGAAACAATCTCATTTACAAAAGCCATAATACGTATCCTTCATTTAAAGTGTGGTAAATAATTAAACCCTTAATTTTTATTGCTTAGGCAATATGCCTTTGTTTACTAATCAAGCCATTTGCGAAAATATTTTACAAAAAACGCTTTCGTAAATGGTTAAATTCTATGCTTTTTTGCTATTCACCATGCTACCACTATATAGCAAGGTAGTATAACCCGAGCCAGAAACATCAAGTTGAGCAATCAGATTACGCAAATCTTCATCAGTAGAAACATTGGCAAGAAGTGCATTGGCTTCTGTCATGGTAAGGGACATTTTGATTCTCCTAAAATTTTAGTGATTAAAAACTGAACTCAACAACGGTATTGGGGATTTTTTTACTATATGCCCCATCATATCCATAAATGGTGAGAGCTTCTTTTAATACAGCAATAACAGATTTTTTTGACATCTCTGGTACATTTGAGGTATCTATTTCCAATAAATCCCAAGCGAGCAAAAAAGGATTATCTGAAAAAGAGTGTGGGCAATGAGTGCGTTCAATTATTAAAGGTACACGCCGCTCTTGAAAATTAAGAACAGCAATTCTTTTGTTTGTTGGTTCAGGTCTATCACTCGGCCCTATCTCTTTAATTGTTTTAACTATCATGAAATAAATACCTCTATCCCTATCTATCGTCCATGAGTACCAAAACCCTTCAGGTCTTCCTCTCCCTCCTTTACCCCAATCAAGATCGAAAGGATGGAAATCACCCATAAGCTCATCAAGCCCATATTTCTGAATATCTTCCTCAGAAATAATTTCATTCACAAAAGCCATAATATATATCCTTAGTTTAAAGTATGGTAAATAATCAAACCCTTGATTTTTACTGCTCAGGCTGTATGCCTTTGTTTACTAATCAAGCCATTTGCGAAAATATTTTACAGAAAATGCTTTCGTAAATAGCTAAATTCTATTCTTTTTTGCTATTCACTATGCTGTCGCTATTACTATGCAACAAAGTAGTAGAGTTCAGAACCTGTAATTTAAGCACAGACAGGCTGCCTGAAAGCATGGAAACTCAGTCCCGTGCTTTCAGGCAGCCTGTCTAATAAATTTTGACCCATCGAATACATTACCCAATCCCCGCAGATACAGATAAATAACGTAATGATGCTTAACATTTTTTGGCATACTACACCCTTTTATTTTAGGTATGCAACGGTAAAATTAGGCTTTTACACAATTTCCAAACAACATGCCACACTGCTGCCTCTACCCAGATAATTGTTGCCGTGATACAGGGTTTTAATAGCATTTTCTTCATTGCCTTCACCGCCGTTTAACACATCATCGCCGTAATAGCCATACAAAGTATCATTGCCCGCCATGTCTTGATTATGCTGATGCCCCTCAACAGAATCATCGCCCAATAAAATGTCGTTGCCCTCGCCGCCATGCAGCTGGTCATTGCCTTGACCGCCGTATAACTCATCATCGCCCTCGCCGCCGTCCAAAACATCATCTCGTATTCATCGGCAACAGCAACCTTTTCTTGCCCCTCATCGATAGCGAAATCACCTCACAGTCAATCATTATCACTGCCGCCGATTAAATAATCGTGTCCGCCGCCTGCCATATGGTCATTGCCGCTGCTGCCATTGAGGCAATCTTTGCCATGATATTTACCCGATACCGTATCAAGGTAATCACTAAAGAGGTCAAGCAGTGGTTCGGATGCGGTTTTGCTGCTGAAGATGATGCTCAATTGGTTGAAAATTACTTTAATCAGCTGAAAGAATATAAGCGAATTGCCATAAGAGCCGATAAAATGGATTTGTTTTTTCGGCTGTGATTTATTTTTGTGCTGCTGAAATTAATCTATGCTGAGTTTTAAATATCCACAGACTCTAGAATGATGTATCAGGTATTAGCCAAAGTAACTAGATTGAAACCAAAAAACTTTTTATAAAAAACAGGCTGCCTGAAACCGTTTTCAGGCAGCCTGTTTATCTTTCAATTAAATCCGCTTCAATTCAACATTCAATTTCAGCGTTTTTGCGTGCGTAGTACCACCAATTAATCAGCACACAAGTTATATAAAACACAATAAACCCAACCAGCGCGGCAACCGGGCTGCCGGTAACGGCGAGGGAAGTACCAAAACTTTTCGGGATAAAAAAGCCGCCGTATGCACCAATCGCACCCATAAAACCCACCACAGCGGCAGATTCGCGCGCGGCATCGTTTCTTGCTTGGTAGAGCATGTCTTCGCTGGCATTTTTCAGACGCAGCTCAGTGAGTGCGGAGAAAATGCGCGGTGCTTGAGCAAACGTAGAGGCATTGCCCACGCCGGTGAACGCAAACAGCAGCATAAAGCAGGAGAAAAAGCCCCAGAAATTACCGCCCATGCCGTTATGCGGCAGAAAGAAAATCACGCCGCACACCGCTAAAATCATAATGATGAAGCTGTATTGCGTTACTTTACCCGCCGGTACACGGTCAGAAACCCAGCCGCCGACTACCCGCGACAACGCGCCGACAAAAGGACCCAGAAAAGCATATTTGGTGGGATCAACCATCGGAAATTCAGATTTGGTGAGCAAAGGAAATGCTGCGGAAAAACCGATAAATGAACCGAAAGTACCGATATAAAGCCAGCACATCAGCCAATTGTGTTTGCGTTTAAAAATCACTGCCTGTTCTTTGAACGAGGCTTTGGCAGAGGAAATATCATTCATGCCAAACCAAGCGGCAATTGCGCAAATGGCGATAAACGGCACCCACACAAAGCCGGCGTTTTGCAGCCAAATAGAGCCTGTACTGCCGTCGGCATTTTTCAAGACTTGCGGCTCGCCGCCAAACGCGCCGAACACACCGGCGGTGATCACCAGCGGCACCACAAATTGCACCACCGATACACCCAAATTACCCAAACCAGCGTTAATGCCCAGTGCATTGCCTTTTTCCGCTTTCGGGTAGAAAAAGCTGATGTTTGCCATGGACGAGCTGAAATTAGCACCGCCGAAACCGCACAATAAAGCCAACACCAGCATCAGTGCATAACTTGTGTTTGGGTTTTGCACACAAATACCCAAGCCAATGGCAGGAATCAGCAGGCTGGCGGTAGAAACCGCAGTGAATCGGCGGCCGCCGAAAATCGGCACCATAAACGAATAGAAAATACGCATGGTTGCCCCTGAAAGTGCGGGCATCGCGGCAAGCCAGAACAATTGGTTTTTGGTGAATTCAAAACCCACTTGCGGCAGCTTAACCACCACAACACTCCACACCTGCCACACCACAAACGCCAGCATCAAACTCGGCACGGAAATCCACAGATTGCGGCGGGCAATGCTGCGTCCGCTCTGTGCCCATTGGCTGGGGTTTTCCGGCTGCCAATCGGTTAATAATTTTGCCATTACAAATACTCCTGATTATGATTATTGAATCATTGATTATTTTTTAAATTTGCCTTCAGAAATATACATCCATATCAAGCTCACCAGCACGGTAACAAACATCAGTGCGAAACTGCTGGAGCGGATTCCGGTGAGGTCCACCAGTGCGCCGAACATAATCGGCAGTAGAAAGCCGCCCAAACCGCCCGCCAGACCCACCACGCCGGATACTGTACCGATGTCTTTCGGAAACTCATCGGAAATGTATTTGAATGTAGAGGCTTTACCAATTGCCATGGCAATGCCCGCCAAGAACAGTAGCACCGTAAACATGGTTACCGAAATGCCCACTTTTTCTTGCGGAAAACTCAATAATAAGAAAATGGCGGCACAAATCCAGAACACCCATTCAGTAACCCGCCGCGCACCGAAATGGTCGGAAAACCAGCCGCCCACAGCACGCAATACACCGCCCGGCATAGAGAAACACGCTGCCAGAAAACCGGCGGTTGCCAGCGGCAGGCTGTATTGGTCTTGGTAGTAATGCACCATCCACAAAGACAAACCCACATAACCGCCGAACACCACAGAATAATACTGACTGTAGCGCAATACGGCACTGTCTTTCATCAAGCGCATTTGGTCGCCCAATTTCACTGTGGGCGGAACCAAATGTTCCGGTTTGCTGTAGGTGAACACCCAAAACAAAATGGTGGTAACCAACAAAATTACGCCGTACACATTCGGCAGCATTTGCCAGCCCCATGCACCGATGATGGCGGGAGCCAATAATTTATTCACTGCCGCACCGGCATTGCCCGCGCCGAATACACCCATTGCCAAGCCTTGGCGTTTCGGCGGAAACCAGCGGGCAACATAGGGTGTGCCCACCGAAAACGAGCCGCCGACCAAGCCCACCCACAAGCCGATAATCAAAAATTGCCAAAACTGAGTAGCCACTTGCAGTAAAAACACCGCGGGCACACTCACCAGCATCAGCAGGAAAAACACAATCCGTCCGCCGTAGCGATCAGTCCAAATGCCCAGCGGCACACGAATCAATGAACCGGATAACACCGGCATTGCCGCCAAAATACCGAATTCGGTTTCAGACAACCCCAAGGTTTTTTTCAGCGGCACACCCAACACCGCAAAAATCATCCACACCATAAAACAGACCGTAAAAGCCACCGTACTGGAACCCAGTACACTGTATGCTTTGTAATTGTCGGTTTTCATAAAACACCTCACCATCATTTGAGTAAAGAAAGATTAACAGGTTTCAGGCTACGCCGATTTTTCCTCACTCAATATTGCCCGAATGACCGTAAACGGTGTTTTTTTGGGCTAAGGCAAACTAATTACTTTTGATGAATAAAACAATAATGATGGCTTATTGGCATGTTCACCGATTTAAGGATACGATTTCACTGTTTCCACACGGCGCAGCCCGCCGTTTTTCAGAAAACCTTATGACAAATAAACCCTTACACAGCCTTTCAGCCACTTTATTAACAGCCATTGTGTTTTGGCTTATCGGTGCATTGCTGTTCACAGGCATGACCTTAAATTTATCGTGGGAGCTGGAAAGCGGCGGTATTGCCATCAATGATGCAGGCAGCCTGCGCAAACGCATGTATCACATGGCAGCACTGGCCAGTTTGCCGCAGCAGCAAGAACAAATTGCCAAAGAAGAAGCGGATTTTTATACCGTATTAACCCGTTTAAAAAATCTGCACGCCGGAAACTGGCTGCACAGCGAAAACAGCACCGTACAAAAGCAGCTGGATGACATTTACGTTACCGCTGCTGAATTTATTCAGGAATTCAAAAAATCAACCCAAGAACCAACCCATTTAAACGTGAATCAATTGCAAGAAACCACGCAATTCATTTCCCAAATAGACCGTTTGGTAAAAACCATCGAAACCGAAAACACCCAGAATATCCAATTGCTGAGGCTGTTTCAGTTTATGCTGATTGGCATGGTGGTGTTGTCGGCATTTATCGCACTGCTGTTTTTAAATCAATTGGTGATTAAACCGCTTACCCGACTCAAAAACGGTATCTTGCAAATCGGGCGCGGTGATTTGAGCGTACGCATTTCCGAAGAAAACGGTGATGAATTCAGTGAAGTGGCGGGCGGTTTTAACCGAATGGCATTAAACTTATCCGATGTATATGATCACTTAGAAGCCAAAATTCATGAAAAAACCGTGGATTTGGAGGAAAAAAATCATGTTCTGCGCCAAATGTATGACATCACCGCTTTTTTGCACGAATCACAAACACAGGAAAACATGATCGAAGGCTTCCTGAAACACATTTTGAATTTAAGCCAAGCACAAGACGGCTCTTTGAAACTCTTTGACAAAAACAGCGGCAACAGTAACGCGTCCGTTAACCCGTATGAAAACAGCCCGCATGAAAACACCGTTTCAGAGTCAAACGAAACCAACAAAATCACTGAAACCCAATTCCTCATTCAGCACAACCAAGACAATATTGGTCAAATGAGTCTGTTTTTCAGCAATGAAGCGGCTTTGAGCGCGGCACAAATCAAGCTGATTGAAATCTTGTGCAGCCAATTGGGCGTATCCATTGAAAATCAGCGCAGCATTCAATTGGAAAAACAGCTGGCGGTGATTGAAGAGCGCAACCTTATGGCGCAAGGTCTGCATGACAGCATTGCCCAATCTTTATCTTTTCTCAACCTGCAAGTGCAAATGCTTGGTCAAGCCATTGCCAAAAAGAACTTTGAACAAGCCGAAGAAAATTTGAGATTTATCCGCGAAGGCGTACAGGAAGCATACGACGATGTCCGCGAATTATTGCTGAATTTCCGCACCCGCATCGGCAATCAAGGTTTTGCTGATGCCGTACAATCGGTTATCGCCCGCTTTCAGAAACAAACCGGTATCGAAATCAGCAGCAGCATCAATCAAAACGAGCCGCCTTTAGACATGGAGCAGCAATTACAAGCCTTATTTATTCTTCAGGAAGCCTTATCCAATGTACGCAAACACGCCCATGCCACTCATGTAACCATCACCATCAGCTACCAGCCGAACTTTATATTAACCGTGAATGACAACGGCTTTGGTTTTGATATGACAAGCATTCACAACAAGCAAGACAGGCATGTGGGTTTGGGCATCATGAACGAGCGCACCAGCCGCGCCAAAGGCGAATTGTGCGTAAAATCCGTTTTACAGCAAGGCACTCAAGTGATTTTAAATATTCCCAACAATACGAAGGAAACATCATGACTCCCGAGAAAATTCGCATTTTGCTGGTTGATGACCACAAATTGTTTCGCAGCGGCATGAAATTTTTGCTGACACAGCAAACCGATTTTGATGTTATCGGCGAAGCGTCCGACGGATTGGAGGGCGTGAAACTGGCTGAACAATTAAAACCCGATGTGATTTTACTGGATTTGGACATGCCGGTAATGAACGGGCGCGAAGCCTTGCCGCAGCTATTGAACAGCAATCCCGAATTAACCGTATTGATGCTGACCGTATCAGAAGACGTTGTTGATTTAAAAGAATGTATGCGCAGCGGTGCAAAAGGCTATTTGCTGAAAAACATCGATACCGATTTTCTGATTGACAGCATTCGCAAAGCCGTGGACGGCGACAATGTTTTATCACCGGAAATCACCACCAAGCTCATTAATCAATTGCGTTCTCCCCAGCAGCCGACGCTTGAAAACACCATTCACGAAACACTTACACCGCGTGAACGTGAAATTTTGGCGTGGCTGGCAAAAGGCGTGAGCAATAAGGTTATCGCCCGCAAGCTGGATTTGGCAGAAAGCACGGTTAAAGTACACGTTCAAAACCTGCTGCGCAAATTGGAACTGCACAGCCGCGTTCAGGCAGCCGTCTATGCCGTGGAACATGGTTTAGACCAGTGCTAAACACCCGAAAAACAATTTCAGGCAGCCTGAAAACAAGCCGCAGCGGCGGCTTACTTGTTATCGCACCGCATATACAACTGCGGTAATCTGCTGTTGCCGCCGCCAAACAGCCAAAATCAAATGAATTACCGTGCTTTGACTGCTTTTGGCGGCTTTTGACCATTTACGCATGTTTCAGGCAGCCTGAAACATGAAACGGCTGTATCTGTTTAAACAATACTTAAAAGCACAATCAAATGCCGTATTCATCTTTCCGCCCCAAAATCATCGCATCGCCGTAGCTGAAAAATCGGTATTGCGCGGCGATGGCATGTTGATAAACAGCACGGATTTCATCAACACCGGAAAACGCGCTCACCAACATCAGCAAAGTGGATTTGGGTAAATGGAAATTTGTGATTAAGCGGTCTGCCGTTTTAAACGAATAACCCGGCGTGATAAAAATATTGGTATCGCCCCTGCCCGCTTTCAGGCTGCCTGAAAGCGCGGCAGATTCCAGCGCGCGCATGGCAGTAGTACCGACCGCCCACACCCGTTTCCCCGACTGCTTGGCGGTTTCAATGGCATCAACCGTGTCTTCGCCCACTTCATACCACTCATTGTGCATTTTGTGCTCGGCAATATTGTTCACACGCACAGGCTGAAACGTGCCCGCGCCCACATGCAAAGTGATTTCACGCAATACCGCGCCTTTGCCGCGCAAACGCTGTAATAAATGGTCGGTGAAATGCAATCCTGCGGTGGGCGCGGCAACCGCACCTTCGTGTTTGGCATAAACGGTTTGGTAACGCGCGTTGTCTGTGTCATCGGCTTCACGCTCGATATACGGCGGCAAAGGCATGTGTCCGATGCGTTCCAACAACGACCACACATCTTCTTCACCGAAAAAATGCAGACAAAACAATTCGCCGCGCCGCTCCGTCATGGCTGCCTGAATGCCGCCGTCAAACCACAAACGCGTATTCGGCTTGGGCGATTTGGACGCACGAATATGCGCCAACGCCGTGTGTGCATCAATCACCCGCTCCACCAACACCTCAATTTTGCCGCCGCTTTCTTTCTGCCCAAACAGCCGCGCCTTCATGACCTTGGTGTTATTGAATACCAAAACATCGCCTGCGTTCACATAATCCGCCAAATCGCGAAACCATCTATCCGCCAAAGGCTGCTGCGGCAAAGCCGCCAGCAAACGGCTGCCGCCGCGCTCGGTGCTCGGTTGCTGCGCAATCAGCTGCGGCGGCAAGTTAAAATCGAAATCATTGATGTGCATGGCGTTTTGCAGGTGTTAATTTAGGATAAAAACGCGCATTATAACGCGGCCGCTGTGGCAAAATGACTGGTAATTATTTTTAAAAATCGGAGAAATAAATGAAAAAATATCTGGCGGCAGCGGTTTTGGCAGGCACACTGAGTGCATGCATCGAAAGCGGCAATGTGAATACGCAAGGCGAATCCACCGCCAATACCAATATCGGCACAAACATCGCCAAAACGCTAATCGACAATCAATGCCGCACCGAATTGAATCAGCGCAGTGAATGGAAATTGATTGTCATGGCAATGACTGCCGAACAAAAACAGCGGTGGGAAGATAAAATTTGCGGGTGCGCATCAGAGGAAGTACTGCAAAGCATCACATTAACCGATATGGCAAAATTGCTCGACCCCAATCAGCGCACACAAGTATTGGCTGATGTATCGGTAAAAACCGTTACCGCCTGCGTCAATCGGCTGATGAAGTGAGGTGTAAGCTGTAAGCATTCCCGGCGTCGTTTACAGTATTGATAGGAAAATGCTGTCATAAACAGCCATAGAAAGAACCCGTTTACTGCCATATCAGTATCAAGAAACAGGGTGGTTTGGCACAGAAGAAAATACACGCGTTGCCGATTTATCGGCTACCTGTTGCCTCATCAGACCCACCCTGTATCAAGTCTTAAAGAAATACGTTTGCAAGTATTCACACCCCAAAACAGTACTGCCGTTTTAAACAAGCACGTTACGGCATGAAGCGTTTGGCAAAATCAGCGCAGCAGATTTTTTCAAAGAACAATCAATTTGGATACAAACAGCCACCGTTTCCACTTCAAGCTTGAGAAAAAAACCATTCTTTCTGTCTTGCTCTAAGATGTGAACCATGTTCACAAAAGCACAGAAAGAATATAACGATGAGCGATAAAAACTGGTTCAAATTCACCATTAATGACATTGGCACTGTTGAAGTCAATGGCAGCAATGATGTGGTGAAAACCGCGATTGCGGCAATCGGATTAGTGGTCATCGGAGCAACTTGCTTGTATTACTCTGTCTTAAATCAATCGATGATTCCCGCCGCTGCGATAGCCATCAAGACATTTATCAAATAAGACACATCAAGTAAAGGGCACGATATGAGCAGTTTATACCTTGATAAAAAAGGCTTGACCTTACGCACCCAAAAAGACACCCTGTTGATTTACGAAGCAGACCGCCGCGTTGCCAACATTCCCTTGCGCCTGTTGGAACGGCTGATGATTATCGGGCAAATTCAGCTGACCGCTTCGGTTTTGGGCAAGCTCGGCAGCTTGGGCATCGGCGTGGTTGTGTTAAGCGGTTTGAAGCATGAAATCAGCTTGCTTTTGCCTGCCAAAGCCGATGCCGCGCGGCGATTAAATCAATATCGGCATTGCACTCAAAACGCCCTACCTTTGGCGCAACAACTGCTGGCGGATAAATTCAGTACGCAGCAAGCACATTTGCATCATTATCAAACCACCGACCACAGCCTTTGGCAACATTGGCACACCCAAATCAACCAAGCGAAAAGCCTCGAAACCCTGCTGGGCTTGGAAGGGCAAGCCGCCAAATACTATTGGCGGCAACTGGCAAGCCTGTTGCCTGCCGAATGGCTGTTTCAGGGCAGGAAAAAGCACCCCGCGCCCGACCCCGTTAATGCCCTGCTGTCTCTCAGCTACACCCTGCTTTATGCCGAAAGCGTTCGCCTGCTAACCGCTGCCGGTTTAGATTCATCTTTGGGCTTTTACCACCAGCCGCAAGCCAATCGCGCTTCACTGGCGTGCGATGTAATGGAACCCGTTCGCGCCGACATTGATCGCTGGGTGTGGCAACACCTCTTACAAGGCACTTGGCAAGCGAGCGATTTTGAATACCAATACGGCGCGTGCTTGTTACATAAAGCCCAACGCCAAGCCTACTACCCCTTGTTTGAAGCCGATGCTGCCGGCTGGCGGGCACATTTAAAGCAAGAAATCCACACTTGTCTTAACCGCTTTAACATTGAGTGCGCCAACACGGAAAACGATACCCAATGGCAAACATGGGCACAAATATGCCGCAAAACATCAAACAACTGATGGTGTATGACATCGCCGATAAGCAACGTTTACAGCGCATCTACCGCCGCTGCAGTCAATCCGCCTTGCCTCTGCAAAACAGCGTATTTTTGTATCAAGGCGGTTGGGCGGAATGGCAGCACTTATGGCAGGATTTGCAAAAGCTGTTGCAAATTGATGAAGATTCCTTGTGGGTATTTCGCTTGGATAATCGTTTGTATTGCCGCCGATTCGGCAAGAAAATCTTACCCGACGGCGTGATTTTAACGGGGGATTTATGCCTGAACGCACTGATTACTTGATTTGCTACGACATCGGCAACAGCCGTGCCCGCCGCAGCGTTGCCCAAATGTTACAAGCCTATGCCATCGGCAAACAAAAGTCGGCGTATTTGTGTCGGCTGACTTTGGCGGAACGGCAGCTATTGGAACAAAAATTAAACGATTTACTGGCAGACAATGATGCCTTATTGCTGCTCAGCCTCGGAGAACATTATCCTGCTCACTATTTGGGGCTGGCGAAACCATGGGAAACGCCGTTTTTTGTGGTGGCATAAACCGTGTTTCAGGCTGCCTGAAAAAAACGGTATGACAGCAATAACAAAGCGTGAGAAAATAACAAATATCGCTTGCGGTTTAATCGGTTGGCATTGCCAATAATGACAACAAGCACTGAAACTGCCTTTAACAAAACTTAGGAAAGTAAGTTTTTGATAAGATTTTTATTTACACAAATAAACAAAAATCTATTTGATTTACTGGAGTATTTTTTGTAAAGGGCTGGGGGATTCAAACCCCCTGATTTCAAAGGGATTAAGACAAATCAGGGTATTTTTCTTGCGTTTCCTTGATACGGGATTCAAACCCCCTGATTTCAAAGGGATTAAGACGCTTCGCTTTCTGACTGCTCGCCGCTTGCTGTTGGGATTCAAACCCCCTGATTTCAAAGGGATTAAGACGGATTGACTAAACTCATGTCCGCTGCAACAACACGGGATTCAAACCCCCTGATTTCAAAGGGATTAAGACAATAACATTTGTTTCACCGCATTATGGAACCAGGGGATTCAAACCCCCTGATTTCAAAGGGATTAAGACTTAGCAAGGCTTGCCATAATCGCATCAATAGCATCTTCTGCCATTGAACCGGTACGACCTTTTAACGCCTTATCTCTGCTTTGGTTGATTTTTGTTTGTCCTTGAACAATAACATCATCAATATCACTTTCTTTATTATCACCGGTCAATGGCACATACAAAGGATTTGCTTTAAAAGCATCATATTCAGTTTGTGTAATTCTTCCGCTGTTTAAGTCAATATCTAACTTATGGTGCAATAATTGGTACAATGGCTTAGCAATTTCTTCCAGCTTTTTCTTCGGAATTAGTTTCTCAAAGTTAGCAACGACCAAATCAGATTTGGCGTTATTGTATCCACCGGCAACACCGCGTTTAAATTTATTTTCCTGCGGATTAGGATTATTGACATCACTTTGCCTGTTCAATAAATCACGTTTCGCAATAAGCATTTTGTTATAACTTTTATCATCTTGCTTTTCGTTATATATTTTTTCCGCTGCGTTGTACGCATTTTCATCTTGCCGAATTAAGTCTGTATTTTTGATTTTGGCGTAACGGGCGGACATCCAATAGCCAACGATACGCTTCACATCTTCCGCGTCCATTTTGTATTCGACCGCCGCATCGCTCATCAATTTAAAAGCAGGTTTCAGATAGCTTACTTCCGCTTCGCTGTTCAATGCCGTGCGGATACCCCCTGCGCGGTACATGGCGGATTTAAGGTCAAGCTGCAAACGTTTACCAATAGGTAAGCCCTCAGTCCAGCGCAAAACGGGAACTAAGTTATCGGCGAACAATTCCAGTCCGGTATCAATGACTTCATCTTTCAGCCACTTTTTAAACGCGCTGTAGTTCTGAATACTGGGTTTTTGCCAAACACTGTCTGATTTCCCTGTTTTTGAGAAATCAATAATTTCATTGCTTTGTCTGCTGAACCGCTTGTTTTCTTGACCTGCATCAACTTTTTCAACAAAAGGATTGTTTTTTCTATAGCCTTGTAAATTCCTTTCTGTTAGAATGCGCTTACGCCCTTGGGTGTTGCGTAGCGTATCGGACAATCGGAGTCCGACCGTTCTTGGCACAACCTCACGGGCTTTTTCTTTGTCCGCGTAACGCAATAAACCATCGTTCAACCAACGACCATACGGTTTTGTACTGTCCGTATTATCATAAGCGTTTACCAACAAATGCGTTTCCAGAGCATCATCTTTCGGCTCAAGAATGATTAAAGCAGGATTACCACGCACTTGCTCCGGCGCAACAAACACCAATCTGTCTTTCACCGTTTCACTGTCAAACACCAAAGCAGGGTTATCAATCCAGTCAGGGATTTTTTTCCACACTTCAGCCGTCATATTGGCATGATTGTACTTACTGTCTATTACCTTGCTTTCTTTTAAGACAACAGGCATATCACCATAGCCAAGCATATCCAGCATATCGGAACGGTTTAGTACAGTTACACCGACACGATTTGCTTTCTCATCGCTAAACAGTTCATCAATCCGCCGCTCATAAGCTGCTTTTGTGGCATCTGTTCGGCTGTAGCGAATATCATTGTTGTCGGCATCAAACGTGCCAGTGTTATCAGTTGCTGATTTGACTTGATTTGGGTTAAACGCCGCATATTCTGCATAGCCGTCTCCCTCATCAATTATCGTACCGTCATATCCTTGTTTAATTAACTCTTCTCTTACTTTAGTGCCTTGCATATCAGAAGAGGGTTTTTCTGTTGGTTGCCGGATATTTAAAAAGTAACTGCCGGATTTTCCATAATCACCAGCCTCTTGCTCATCTTGTGAAAAGAAAAATGCAGGAATATCGGCATCACGTCTGGCTTTTGACAAATCAAACTCTGTAAACTTGTCTGATGTACCGTGATAAACCACCAGCGGTTCACCTGTTTCTGCGTTCACCACCTTAGAAGCGTTATCAGGGTCGTTCTCCCAATCGCCGAACCATTCTTTAAATTCAGGCGTGCGTACCTGCACCCACTGACGATAGTTCAAATCAGTATCACCGTTGGCTTTGACTTCGTTATAAGCCTCTTCACCGCCGTATTGTTTAGCGGTTTCTTTAAATGATTTCTCATTAGAGCCGACACGGCTAAAGTACTTCTCTTGGATATTCACATCATCTTCATAGAAGATAACGTAATTATCAATCGGCTTTCTGTTAGCTTTTCTGCTGCCTTCACCAAGATACTTGATGCCTTTAACACCATGTTTCAGTAACTCAAGCGAGGCTTCTTTTTCAGGATTTTCGCGATTACGATTTTCAAATACCAAGTCTTCATACAGTTCTCCGCCGTTCATATCTTTCGGAGGGGCATTGCCATACTCGTCTATTTTGACGTATATCTCTTCCAATGCGTCTTGAACTTTCGGCGGCTGTTTATCAAAGACAGCATTTTCATCAAGCATTTCATCAATTTCAGGAATATCAACGCGATAAAGCTGCCCTTTAACTTTTTTGACTTTACCGTCATCAATAAGTTTCATTGCTTTAATAACATCTTCTGCACGAGCATAAAGAGTATTTTTTATAATAGTTATTTGATAATCATCCAATAATTCACTGGTAATCTTATAGGGGTTATCACTATTATCATCAACAGACTTTTTCAGTTTTTCATAGTCGTCTATTTGAACTATGATGCCATCAATCATGTCATATCCGCGAATATCACTCTCCATAAGAATATCTACTGACAATTTTTCAATATCGCTAATGTATCTATCTGGCTCGTTATAAATATCTAATAAATTATATACTTTTCCATTGATACTAATTCTATTTTCTCCGAGAATTGAAAGCCGTTCCCGATAATATTTATCGGAAATATCCTTGTCGCTGCTGAAATACAATCCCCAGCCATGTACTTGCGCACCCTCACCAGTACCAATATTTTTTGTACTAAATCTATCAAAATTATGCGGAGAGCCGTGCCAAGCAATCAAATTGCGCAACACACCAACACCGCTGCCGCCTTGATTATTAGATGCCTGAATATCACCCTCAATCTTACCCATGAGTGCAAAAATATCCGCATCGGTAACTTGATGTGTTCTCCCGAATAATCGACGAATCAGATTAGCCAGCTGTGTTTTCAGCTTTTGTAATCGGCTGGGAATGCCGCCTCTTTGCAGAGCAATGGGGATTTTTTTAAAACCATAATCACGGTAACGGTTTTCAATCAAAGCAAAATCGCCTGTTTTCACCGCACCGAATAATTCGGCGGCCGCTTCTTCCAATGCTGCTAATCGGCTTCTTGCAGCAGGGTCGTCCGCATCTTTGCGCATTGACTGAATGGCATCAGCTAATTGTTTGAAAGTGCCGTGTTCTTCCAGATTTTGAAATATTCTTTCATAGTCTTTCCGTCCGCGAACATCAATGCCTCTGTGAACCAGTTCATGCCAAGCCGCCAATTGAGCCATGCGCGGCGTAACATTATCGGCAATGAGTTTTATTCTGCCTGTTGCAGGGTCATACCAACCCGCCACCCCGTCTAATTCCGATAAACTTTGTCGGGTATTGTTGCCGTTTTCTTGCCGTTGAATTTCGTTCAATGCTTGTTGTTGCGTTAAAACATCAATTTGTTTGGCATGTTCGCCCACGGCATCGCGCACCGCTTGGGCTATTTTGTCCCGGTGTGTGTCTTTCATCGCACTGCGCGAATAACGGGTATTCCCACCCGTTAAATAAAAATCATCATTCAGCTCATAGACTTTATCAGTTTGTTCTTCTACTTCTGTTTCAGTTCTTTCTTGGTTTTCGCCAAGGCTTCTTTCATCGCCGCTGCTGCGATTGGGTCGTTGTTGATTTTGTTGATTAAGCTCGTCAGCGCGTCCGGCTTCTCTTGCGCTTTCTGTTCCGTCTTGATTGATGCCTTGTTGTTGTTCATATTGTTTCCTTGCTTGTCTTAATAATTCGCCTTTGGTTGGCGGTTGTTGGTTGTTAAAAACATCACCTTGGTTGGGATTTCCGCGTGATGCCAGTGCATCATAGTAATTACCAAGCAATGCAGTGATCGCTTTTGCGCTTCGTTTATTATCGTCCAAAAACTTAACTAATTCACGCGCAACATCATTTAAATCCGTATCAGCAAACATGCTTTGCTGTGCCAGATAATCATTGACTGATTGCCCTGTCTCTTGCAGCTGATTTAATTTTTCAACCGCTTGAATAATCTCCCCTGAAATATCCGCATCGTGCATCTGTTTAGTTCGGATATAGTCTTTTGCCTTGGCGATTTTCGGTGCGATTTGCTTTAAAGAGTTTGCTAAATTTCTTCGCCCCTCATCTGTACTCTCTACCAACCGTTCAAGGGCAGGGCTGTTACCGTATGCACGGTAAATCAGCGCATTCTCAAGACGGCGCACTCCTGTTTTACTCAACCGTCCGTCTGCATCAACCATTTCAGCCTGTACAGTCGTTGGCATTGCTCCGACAAAGCGGCGCACAAAATCACTATTACTTTGTGTGTTCAGTTCAAAAGAATTATTTGCATGAAAAGTACCAAAATCAGGCAATCTATCCGCATCAACTTGAGACTGCTCAAGCTCCGACATCTTTAATCCGCCGCCCTCATTAGAAGACACCGCCATTTTTTTGACATCAACATTATTTTTCAAACGGCGCACCAAAACAGGCTTACTCATCGCCTCAATATCTTCACGCCGCAAGCCGAAATTATCAGCATTGTTGATTAAATACTGCTTATAGTTTCCGTCTTGATTATTGTCATACGATTGACGAATAGCCAGCATACGACCATTACCACCGATAATCGTTTTGCCGTCATTGGCAAGCGTAGGCGCACCTGTCCCAATATCCTTACTGTCTCCCAGTAATTCAGGTTCAAGATTATTAGCGATTTTATTGATTTGTACTTGAGATGCGGCGCGGTTTCTGTTTCGATACTGATTATCAGCTTGAGAGATTGTAGGCGTCAAATCATCAGCTTCTGCAATCTCCAAGTCCGCATCTTGCATCTGGGATTCAAACCCCCTGATTTCAAAGGGATTAAGACAATTTGCTCAGCTGCACTTTTAACGGATTCAAACCCCCTGATTTCAAAGGGATTAAGACATTTTTGGCACGGATAAACCCATGTTTACCCCAGATTAAAACCTCCCTAACTTCAAAGAGATTAAGACGTTTTTTCGTCATGCACTGTTGTTTTACAAATGAATTAAAACCTCCCTGATTTCAAAGGGATTAAGACGTATATCGTGCGCATCGACGACAAACTGACCAAGATTCAAACCCCCTGATTTCAAAGAGATTACGACACATAGCCCGTTCCGTTGTAGTATTCTTGATAGGGGTTAAAACCTTCCTGACTTCTAAAGGGATTACGACGTTTTATTTCTACCATTTTCAATTTGAGCAATTGGGGTTAAAACCTCCCTGACTTCAAAGGGATTAAGATGCCGCGTGCAGTTACTGAGTGAATTACTATCCTTTGGTTAATAAAATACAATAGCCTTTAAGTAACTAAAATTGTAAAAAATATAATTTGTGATCATTTGATCTTATTGTATTTATATATAAAGAAAACCACCCGATTTGGACTGCACCTCAAAGTTGGGTTTGGATATCCAATTTTCAGGGTGCAGTTCAATTGGGTGGTTTTGGCGATAAGTGCAGTGTTATTGTTATTCAGAAATAAAAAAATCCGCATTGGAACACAATGCGGGCTGGTAAAACTTATTTGGGCGGTTTAATCGGGATAAAATTCACGGCTTAAAATTGGGTTCGCACTCCGCCTATCAATTATTCCGCAAACGCGATTGCTGCGGGGCATATCAATACGATTAAAAAAGGCGAAGCGGCAGATGAAACGTTTAAAAAAACAATTGAGATTAGTGGGATTAAGTATCGCGGCGGCAACGCTGGCGTGTTCTGCCTTGGTGTGGGCAAATGGTTTTGCCTCCGCGGATATGGAAGCGGCCAAGCGGCGCACCCAAGACACATTACAGCGCATTCAAGATCCGAGTAATCCTTATGTCGGCGATGAACGCTTCAGGCAGCCTGAAATTCCCGCGCTCAATCCCATCAAACACAGGCTGCCTGAAAGCCCTGATTACGGGCATGACAAAAGCGTAACCGCCGACCCCGCACGATTGGCACAACAATACCAAACCGTTATACCGCAAGCGATAGACCAACCCACCGATTTCATGGTGTTTGTGTCGTTTTCATTGCCGGAAGCCTCCTTATTGCGAATTGCCCGTGAATCAAAAAAAGCCGGTGCGGTCATGGTGCTGCGCGGCTTTAAAAACGGCAGCCTCAAACAAACCGCTGCCGCTTCGGAAAAACTGGCTCAATTGGGCGGTGAAGTGTTGATTCACCCCGAATTATTCAATCAATACCAAATTGCCGAAGTACCGACTTTTGTGCTGGCAAAAAACAATGGCGAGGGTTCGTGTGCCGATAACGAGGCCGGCAAATGCACTGCTGCTTTGCAATTGAAAGGCGATGTATCTTTACACGCGGTGTTGGAACGCTTCAGCCGTGAGCGAAACGGCGGCGAATTGGCAATTGACGCCGTATATCGTTTGTCCAAGCTGGAGGGCAGACAATGATGCCGCTCTGTGTCGGTTTCACTGAAGCGGCGGCGGTGCTGTTATCCGCTGCCGTGCTGTTGCTGCCTTTGCCGGCCGCGGCGGAAAACAACGAAATTAACATTCAAGGCTTAAGCGAAAGCACGCTCAAAAACGCACAGAAGCCCGAGCAATACCTTCCGCGCTACAACGCCAACCCTGATTTTGCCGAATCATACTATGGCGGCGGCGTGGTTATTCCGACCGAATTCGGCAAAGACAAACAAGCGAAATGTCAGACCGAGGCGGCAAAAACCGATTTGTATCTGCGCCAAGAATGCGAAAGCATTAATTTCATTATGGCCCAAGAAGGCAAAGACCCGACCGCGACTTTATCCGCCAATGAAAAGCTGATTGAAAACATCTCAGCCATCGGCAAGCAACCGGGAGCGGCTTTAGACAAATTCCAATGGAAATACCCGCTCAATGCAGACGGCAGCGTCGGCAATATGGCCGGTACGGCTTGCCCGACCACCACGCTGACCGTACCGCAAGTGGATAAGGCGGTCAGCTGTAATCAATACATCGGGACGGAGTCATTTTTGTGCCGCGCCAATCTCGCGGTAACGGTTGATCCCGAATACAACTATCGCTGCACCCGCCGGCAATTTCAGTCATTCAGTTATGACTGTCCGCAAAGTTTAGCCGTATCTTGTGAGCCGGTGGTCGGTTGTGTGTTTCGTGCCGACAGTGTCGCGGCCGACATGAATATCAGGCTGACTCAGCACGGTGTCGGTGATGAGCTGACGCAGCAGCTGTTATTCGGCACCATCGGCGATAATTACTGGACGGAATACGGACCGGAAAACGGGATTTATGACCGCCAAATGCGCTTTGAAGTAACCGATTTGAGCAAACTTGCCCGCTTTGAATTGGAGCGGGTGGAGTATGACGATTATTTGGTGGTGGAAATCAACGATACGGTGATTTACAGCACCGGCGGCGGCTTAAAGTGGCTGACTGTTGTCGTTGATGAGCGCGGTCATCGCATGGTGGTGGAAGTCGACGGCAATGTATTGCACGAAACCGAACGCATCAACCCCGATGGTTCCGTATATCTGGGTGATTTGGAACGCGGAGAAACGTGGGTCAGCCGCTTATCCATGGATTTACGCCCGTATTTAAAAACAGGGGTAAATCAAATCAAAACCCGCACCATTGTCGGCAACAAGGGCGAAGCCGCGCTGATTTTTTGGATTAAAGAGAGCTGTCCGCCCAAATGCAAGGATACCTGGACGGCAGATACACAGCGTTGCAACGCCAACAAAATCGGCGCGAAACAGCGAAGCCAAGGGGGCTGAATATGATTACCGGCTGCCTGAACAGGCTCAAAAAACTCATCAGTTTGATTACCTTGTTTGCCTATCTTGCGCCCGTGGCCGTATCGCCGCTGGTTTATGCCGCCGAATTCAGTGATTTACCCGATATGGGCTACACCGCGAGTGCCGACGGTACGGAAATGTGCAAGCCTGTCGGTAAGGTGTGTGTTGAAAAAGGCGGCAAACGCATGGTGGACGGTTTTGAGATTGAGCGCGATTGTTGGCGTGAAGAAACACAATACACCTGCGTGTCAGCCAATCCGACCAACGTCTGTCAAAGTCTTGACTCAGAAAAAACGTGTGAAGCACAGATTAAAAATTGTCTTAAAAGCGATGACACAACGGGATTGTGTTTGCAATACGAAATGTCATACAGCTGCGACAAGCCGATGATCGTGAGTACGGGAATCACCCAATTGCCCGGTTCGCATCTGATTACCACTGATTGGGACAACACCGCTTGCCGGGCGGCAGACAGCAGCTGCGCCGTTGCCGCCACAAAATGCGTGGAAGGGAAAGCCACCAAAATCATCAACGGCGTATCCGTAACCCGCGATTGCTGGGCGGAAGAGCGTACCTTGCAATGCTTGGGCAGCGGCACCCAAAGCGATGAATGCGGCGAGCATGAACAAAACCCAAATTGCCGGCTGCAATCCGAAAAATGTACGTTTGCCGCTGATAACGGTGTCTGCCAAATCCGTGAAAAGACTTATACCTGTTCCAATGCCGATGTGGCGGGTGAACATGAAGCCGACAGCTGTACCGATCCCGATTTTGCCAAAACCATGACCTCTATGGAGTTGGCGCGGGAACTGAGCCGCTTTTTTGACCCCAAAAACCAACGATTTTTTAACGGCGAACCTAATTTCTGCTCGGTGAAATTAGACGGCGCATTGGACGGACTATTGGGCGGCAATTGCTGTGAAACCGATGCCGAAGTGGGCAGCATGAACGATTTCACCAAACAAGCCGGTACTCAATTGGCAACCAATTATCTGTTGCAAAGCGTCGGCAGTCATTACACCTTTTCCACGCTCACCGGTCAGGCAGCCAGCTATCTGGCCACATCAGTTACTTCTGCCGCGGGCTTAACTGCCGCCTCCGGCTATGTGGCTGCCGAAACCAGTATCGGTGCATTTGGGTTTACCGCAACATTCACCTCCAGCGGGTCAATTGCTTTTGCTTTTAACCCCGCCACCTTTGCGATTGCCATTGCCATTATGGCACTGCAAAACTGGCTTTCCTGCGGTCAGGCGGATACTTTGACCGCGATGAAACGCAAAGCAGGTTTGTGTGTCTATGTGGGCGCATATTGCGACAAAAAAGCACTGGGTGCCTGTGTCAAAAATACAGAAAGTCAATGCTGCTTTGTCAGCAAATTGGCAAAGATTTTTGCGGTTGAGGGCAGAAAGCAACTCAAGCGCGGCTGGGGTGATACGAAATCGCCCGACTGCTCCGGTTTTTTGGCGCAAGAAATTGAAAAGCTGGATTTCTCAAAAATGGATTTAAGCGAGTTCTACGGCGAGATTGTCAGCAATATGCAAAACGTCCATCAACAAAGCACGGCGGCGCAGCAGCGGGCGCAAGAGAATGTACAAAGCGGCAGCCAGCAGCCCGCAAACTACTACGACCGCTATGGTAATTAAAGGGGAAGAAATGAAACAACGATTGAAAATCATATTGACCGCTTTACTTGCCTGTACGGCAATCGGTGCCGTTTCTGCCGAAACCTTTAACGGCGGTATTCCCTTAAAAGAAACCGAAGCATTGGCAAAACAAATTATCCCCTTGCCCAAAGGCGACCCCAAACCCTTGCTTGCCCTGGCCATGCGCCACGGTGAAGCACATGGCCAATTCACCGGCAAGGCCGCTGCCGCCATGAAGAAAAAATTCGGGCGTGATATTCCGATATTTATTGACGCGGTCAAAACAGGCACACCGAAAGGTAAATCTGACTGCGGTGTGGTGCGGCTGACCTTTCGTTCTGATGACAAAAATGCCGCTGCCGTGCCGCCCGAAAGTGTGGACATTGAAGTGTGTCCCAATCGGGGCAAGTCATGAATAACAACATGGACAGCAAACAACAAAAATGGCTGAATCGTATTGCGTGGCTGATTGTATTCGGCTGTTTGCTGTCGGTATTCAATGCCGCTCGTGCTGATGGCAATTGGTACAGCCAAGACGTGTGGCAAAACCCCGAGCGCGCTTTCCAGTGGTACCCGGACCCACGCGCCAAACAAACCAAGCCCGAAGAACAGCAACAACAAACCGCACCCGTTGCCAATGAATTGGTGCAGTTTGAATTATTGCAAAAGCAGCTGGACGAGGCGCGCAAAATCGCGATTATGTCGCCCACCGAAGCCAATTTAAAACGCTACATCACCTTACAAGAATTTGCCATGAATCAATCGGCGGCATTCACCGATCAGTGGCAGCGGGTGATTTGGCAAAATCCCGATTTGGATTACTCCCAGCGCGGCAGACCCACTTCCGCCTTGGCGATACAAAACTATGATGCCGCCCGCGTGAAAGACAAAGCCGCTGCCATACGCCAATTGGCGGCACAGCACGGCGTGTTGTTTATTTACCGCAGCGATTGCCCCTATTGCCATGCCATGAGTCCGATTGTGCGCCGCTTTGCCGACACCCACGGCATCAAAGTGATGCCGGTGAGCTTAGACGGCGGACCATTGCCCGATTTCCCGCAGTTTTTACCGAACAACGGCATCGCCGAAAAACTGCAAGTGACCACCGTACCCGCTCTTTACGTTATGGACACCCAAACCAAACAATTCAAACCCTTGGGTTTTGGGGTTATGGCGGAATCCACTTTAGCGGATCGCTTTTTAACCTATACCTTGCCTGTGGGTGCGGTGTATTGACTTTAAACGATTTATCCCCTTAAGCGGCAGCAGTGCGCCATGCGCCGCGCATATTCTTCACTCAAACCACACCTTTACCAACGGCAGACCTTATGTATGAACAGCCATCAATACCCACTCAGCCCCGAATCCTTGGAACGATTTTTTAGTGAATTGCCGAGTATTGGCTGGCGGATAGCGGTAACCGAAGAACAAAGAGCCGTATTGCATATTGACGGCAATACCCGCCAAAACAAATACCGTTCAGCCAGCACTCGCTCAATCGGCGTGTTTCTGTGTCAATTAGAACAAACCGCTGCTGAAAACGACCAAGTATTTCCGCCAAATACCCGTTATCGAATGCGCCGTGAATTAATGCAACAGATTTTCAGTGATGAATCCCTGCATTTTGAATGGGCGATTTACAGCCTAACAGGACAATTTTTGTTTTCAGTCGGCAATCGTGATGAAGGTCAGCTCATTTGCCGCTTGTTTGAAGAAGAAAAAGGAATTTTATTGCAGTGTCTGCCATGTGGATACGAACAATGGCGAAACAGCTCGCCAAAAACAGCAGCAGATGTCAGACGTAAAGGTAAATTAGTCTTACCTATTGGTTTTAAAGAAAAATTATTATTTTACTTCAATGACTTGTTTTTTCAGCCACGTTGGAAAGACGCAGGTTTTTAAATACAGCAGGTTTTTAAATACAGCAGGTATTATTCACAAATCAAATGACTGGAATATCACCGGCTTGTGTTTAGCGATAATTTTTTCTGCAGAGGCTTGGATTTTAGCGATATCAATACCCAACTCTCGCTCTAATTGTTCAGTATCAGCAAGCAGAATATTGGCTAAAGGCATATGCACCAAACCGGTGCGACTGCGGTTAATAACAACCCATTCACCCACTTCAGTAATGGAAAAAGGATAAGCATGGCTGTCGGAGCAACCCGCAATCAAATCATGGCAATAGAGAATATCAGTAATGGCAATATCTTGTTTCAACGTAATGAGTGCGGGATAAATATTGTCCGGTGTGGATAAACTCAAATAGCTGTTCAATGTATCCATATTCAAAGGGATAGACTGCGCACCAACAGCTTGATAAGCAAAATACCATTCAACTAAATTTCTTGCATAACCCGTTGAAATATTTTGATAAATTATTTTTCGTTTCAGCGTAATATGCTGATAAGGGTAGGCATAATTCAGTAATTGACTTTGAACATGCTCATACAATTGCCTCAGCTCAATGATTGCGTCGTCCCAAACAGAAGGATCTAAATCACGGTGCAGCTCAAGAATTTTGGTTTTGATGTCTAAGCCTTTGCTGTATAAATGCAGCTTGGAAAAAGCTCTGTCCGGCATATAGTAATACCGATATACTTTTAAGGCATCTTGTAATAAACAACACAAAATCAAATAACCTTCTGTTCGTTTAGAACTTTTAAAACCCAGTGTGCTGTTTGAGCCATTACTGTACGTATGAAACGAAGACACATCGCCAATACAGGCTTGCAATAATGGATTACTGACCACGTATGGCGATGCGTGGTGGAGATTGGATAAATCTTCTGCGGATTGTTTCATATTTTAAATTTAAAAATTTAAAGGTAATCAATTATGCCCATTTATCAACTCTTCGCTCTCATGAAGCATTGTGCCTTACGGTTTCAATACACAGGCAGTCACTCCGATAATAAAGCCATTGATGATTTAAGTCGGTTATTGGGCAAACATCTGGGCATTGATGAAGTGCGTTATCCCGAGTTTGCCCGCGCCGTTTACCATGATTTGCTGGCAGCGAATCATGACGGCAACCGAGAGTTTTCGGATATGGCACTTTATGACCGGCAAAACCGCTTTTTAGCCGCTGTTCCCGAATTACCCTCTTATCCGGATTTTAGTGCAGTATTTCCTGGTTGTCGTACCTATGTGCGCCACAACATCAGCGAACAGGATTACACAGAATCCCAACGCCAATGGGCATACATTAAATTCTGCTTGTGGCATGGTTACCACCGACGCCTGCGCCTATTTCTGCGCTGGCAGCAATGGCGCAGAAGCCGTGCCAATAAATCCAAATCAAGTCGTTAATGCTGATCGCAACGGCAAGAACCACCGATTATCCTCAACCGCCCCCAACGGCATCAATCCAAAATGTTGATAAAATTGACCTGCCGCTTCATCAATGGCATCAACCACCAACGCATAAATTGCCAACTCACGGCTGACGGCTAAAATACGTTTTAAAGCATCTGCCAGCAATAATTTACCGATGCCTTTGCCTTGTACTTGCGTGGAAATTGCCAATCTGCCCAATAACGCGGCGGGAATGGGGTGGTGCGGTAATTTGCGCACCAGAGATTCGGGCAGTTCGCTTAAATCAATGGACAAAGACGATAAGGTGTAATAGCCCAATATGGTTTCAGGGCAATCGGCAGATACGGCAACAAACACGCGGCTGATTGAGCGTTTGATGTCTTGTCCGGCTTGTTTGGCAAGATAACGGTTCAAAGCCGGCACGCCGCAATCAAAATCCGTGCGCTTGTGTTGTTTTGCCAAAGGTTCAATGATTAAACGGAAATCTGCCATTAGTTGCTGTCCACGTGCTGCGCATGTTCTGATAACGCATTTTGCAAAGCCTGATTAAAGGTCAATGGTTGGCTGAGCGCGTCCAAAAACGCCTGAGCGTGTTGTTTTTCCAAATGTATTCGTTCATGCTGACGTATGCTTTTTTCGGCGTAATCCAAAGCACTGCTGACAATAAAATTGCTGACGGTTTTGCCCTCAAAAACAGCGGCGCGCTCAATGGCTTGTTTCACCTCTTGGCTTAAGCGCAGGTTAATGCGCTCGCTTTTGCGCTCAGATAAATTCATTTCCATATTCCTTTATGTTTTTAGATTAAAATATTGTACATATTTTTGGTGCTTATTAACACCAAAATACGTGCATAAAAACCCGCTTGGCAAGTGATCCGTTTTACATTACCATGTACATAATTTGTAACACATTAAACCGAGTATTCTTTATGTCTGAAGCCACTTTTACCTTTCGCGTTGATGACACCTTAAAAGCGCAATTTATGCAGGCAGCGAAAGCGGCTGACCGCAGCGGGGCACAATTATTACGGGATTTTATGCGAGACTATACAAAGCAACCCACCGATAATAACGCGGCAGAACAAGCCTATTTTGCTTGGGTGGAAAAAAAGGTGCAAAAAGGCTTGGCGGATATTGCCGCCGGTAAAGTTTATTCCACCGATGACATGCTGCAACAGGTTCACGCTCAAATGCGTCAAGCGGCGAATAAAACCGCATGACCCGTTTGCTTTGGACTGCGGAAGCCGTACAAGATATGGTGCGTATTCATACACAGTTAGCAGAATACACAGGTTTAGCCAGTGCCGAACGCCATCTGGTGGCATTTCGGCGATCAGCGGATTTGGCACAAGCCCACCCGCTTATCGGCAAACAAGGGTTGGTGAAAAACACCCGTGAGTTGTATCCGATAAACAAGAAATACCGCATGGTTTATGTGTTTGATGAAGACGCCGACACCGTCAGTATCATTACCGTATTGCACGGAAAGCAACAGTATCCTGAAAATACAGGCTTTTAGCATCTCTTCTCTGACCAATGCCGCTTTCCCCAACACAGCATAAAAAACGGCACTAATTCGCTTGACACGCCCCATGCACCCGTGCATAATCTTTCCACCCTAATCCATGATGTGTCTTAAATCTATGCCTTGTTTTTGAGGCTATGACGAAAGTACACATCTTTCGCCATAGCCGTTTTCCTTTCGGAGACGGTTATGTCTAACTTAAAGCTCAAAAATTTGCCGACCGCGCTGTCGGCTATTTGTGTTTCTCTTTTCCTAATCATTCCCGCGAATGTCCACGCCGGTATCGAAAACGATATGGCAGATATGTTTAACAGCATGGGCGTGGAAGGTAATTACACCGAGGGCGGTGCGTTTCACGGGCAAGCCGGTTCGCTTTATACCGGCGGCTCGCTGTCGGTGCGCGCGCCCGTGTCTCATCTGAATCCGGTAAACGTCCAGCCGCCCTCTATCAGTGCCGGCTGCGGCGGCATTGATTTTTTTGCCGGCGGTTTTTCATTCGTCAACAAAGAGCAATTCATTGCGTTTACCCGCAACCTTGGCAACAACGCCGCCGGTGTGGCATTTGAGCTGGCACTCAAAGCCCTTGACCCGATGATACAAGATGCCATCGGCGAAATCCGCAATGTTGCCGACATGATTAATCAAGGCAATATGAATTCTTGCCAAGCCGCGCGGCAAGTCGTAGGTGGTGTCATGGGCAAAATTGCCGAAGGCATGACTTCAGGCTGTAAAGCCGAGGTTGTCGGTAACGGCAGCGAAGAAGCCGGTGCTGCGCCGTGGTATTGTCAATCCGCAGCCAGATTAAAAAAAGCCGCCGATGAAGCCAGAGGCAGCGGCTCGCCGCAAGATGTAATCGACATTACCGGCGGCAATTTGGCATACGAAGCCATTAAACGCTTCGGCGGTAATCGCATTGAAAACTTCAGCGAAGAAGAAATTGATTTGATGATCAGTCTGTCCGGTACGGCGGTGTTTTTCCCGATTAAAGAAAAAAGCGGCAAAGAAGGAGACGTTACCACCGATCACAAGGTCTATGAGCCGACGATTAAAAAAGTAACTGAGCTGCTCGATAACCAAAATTTAGAAATCAAAAATGCCGGCACCGACCAAGAAACCGCCACCATTACCCTGAATATCCTGCAATGCCGCGACGGTACCGATAAGCTCAGAGAGGTTTGTGCGGTCAATCAGAATACCCGTATTTTTTCGATAAGACACAAAATCAAACGGCTGCTGAAAAAATTGGTGGACAACATCATTCAAGATGCCGAATGGAATGCTGCCCAACGCGAAGAGATGGTGAAACTCGTCAATCACACGAGTATGCCGATTTTGAGAATGGCGGTATCCGATGCCTTTCTCAATACCCATATTTTGGCAAGCGATGCCATGGTCAATGCCATCACCATTGAATATTTAGAGCACATACTCAGCAATTATGAACGTGCTATTCGTTCAGCCTCCGGCCTGTTCAGTAAAACCGGAGAAGTGGGCGACAAAGACAAAGACAGGTTGTACGGCAATTTGCGCGAGCTGCGCCAAAGTCTGTACACAGCCAAACAAGCCACCCTGGAAACATTGGAAGCTGAAAAAACCTTAAATAATGCAATCAGCCACTTTGATACCCAATGGCGTGAGAATTATATAGAAATGGGCAACTCACTGCGTTTTGATGAAGCCAATCGCCTCTAACCCTCGCTAATTTATCAGGAGCTTATTATCATGACTTTTGAGTATTACACCTTTTACGGCAACAGCGACGCGGTGTTTTGGGTATTTCAAGCCATCGCCACCCTGTTTGGTTCCGGCATGTACAGCAGCGCGGCACTGGCAGCTTCTTTATTCGGCTTTATGGCGATTTTAGCCATTGCCGCCTTTAAACTGGATTTGCGCGATTCATTCACCAGTGTTTTGGTGATATTTTTCCTGTGGGTGGGCATGATGACACCCAAAGTGGATATGGTCTTTCGCGGCGGCGCATGGAATCAAAACTACATCGGAAAAGTCAGCAATATCCCTTTGGGCATTGCGGCGATGGCATCAATCACCAGCCAATTCGGTTATGAACTCACCACCAAAATGGAGGGGATATTTACCACCCCGAATGATTTGAATTATTCCAAAACCGGTATGTTGTTTGGGGCAAAACTTTATGAACAACTCAACGAAACCCGCATACGCGACGTTACCCTGAAAGAAGACTGGGCATTGTTTTTTCATCAATGCTCTTTCTTCGACATACACATGTATCACTACTACACCATTGAAGACCTGCGGCGAAGCACTGATATTTTGGCTTTAATCGGCAAAACCAATCGATCGATGTTCACGCAAGTACATAAAGTTAAAGATGGTGAATACATGCCGATAACCCGTATTCCCAAATACACCGGCAAAACCGAAGCCATGGCTTGCAAAGATGCTTATCCCATATTGGCGGACCGCACAACGGGTCTGACAAGTAATCTCTTTTTCGATTTGGCTCGCCGGGTGTTTCCGAGTGTTTACGGTTCAGGTTACACCGACAGCATGATGTGGAGTCAAATCGCCCCGAAACTCACCGAGTCTTTGGGTTATATGCTGGGCAACACCGGCTTAGACGCCTACACCCAGATCATGCAATCCACCATGATTAACCTGATACGTGATTCGGCGTACATCAACGGGCAGCGCAACAGAAATGCCGCCAGTGTTCAGCAAGCCTATGCCGCCGCCCAAGCGCGGCAGCAATACATCACTTCTCAAAAAACCGGCTGGTATATGGCAAGCCAATACCTGCCCGTTATCCGCAGTGCCGCCGAAGCCATTTTATTGGGCATTTCGCCCATTGTGGTGTTGATTGCCTTATTGGGCGGGATAATGGCATTCCGAGTATTGCTTTTTTATTTTAATGCCTTGTTGTGGATACAGCTGTGGGCACCCGTTGCCAGTATCTTGAATTACGTCATGACCCTCAGTGCCAAATTCAATATGAGCAATGCCATCAGTGCCGGCAATGACTCCAATGTTGAGATGGCAAGACAAATCGCCGCGACCAACTTTGATGGTTTACTGATGGCGGCGGTCGATGCCCAAGCGGTGGCAGGCGGTATGTTCTGGCTGGTTCCGGCGATTGCCGGCGCGATTGCCATGGGCGGGCGCAGCTTAATCGGCTCGCTTACCGGCGCGATGACAGGGGCGAAATCGCAGGGCGAATCGGTGGGCAGCTCTGTCGGCGCGGGCAATATCAGCACCGGCAATGTCAGCTACAACAATGTTTCTGCCAATAAATTTCAGCCCAATCCGGTTTACACCCATCAGGCGGGGGTCAGTTCAGTCAGTCCGGTCGGGAAAACGGATTTGAATACGCTGACGGGTAACAGCATTACCACCTTGGCAAAAGACAGCATGGGGCGTGTCGGCGGACAATCGACGTATTCACAGTCTGAATTGTATTCGGAGGGTGCAAAACACAGCCGTGCCGCAGCGGAACAACAATCGGCAACCGCGTCCCGCGCCTTAACGGTCGGCGACAACTTGGCGCAAAGCTGGGCGGTTAATCGTGCTGTGTCTAAAGGCTCGGAATCGGCAACCAGTTTTGGTTTTGATGCGGGTGAACAGCAGTCATTTAATGCCATCACACAAGCGGCACAAAAACTAAGCAGCCAATTTCAAGGAAAAAGTACTTCAGAAATTGTCAGTATGTTGATAACAAAGATAGGTGCTAATGCCAGTGCCGGTGTTAGTGCCAGTGCCGGTATGGATATTGGCGGTACAGGGGTCAGCGGCGGCTTAAAAGGTAGTGTTAGCGGCAGTTTAGAAAAACAAGGAAATAGAAACCAAAAAGATTCTTTTGATGTTGCCGTCAGTAAATCTGCTGATGCTTTGCGCCAACAAGGACACACGTTCACCGAATCTATGAATCAAAAAATGGCTCAAAGCGAAGCCATTAAAACTGCCGCCAATCAAGGGGACAGTTACGCCCGGCAGGCCAGTGATCAATACACGATTGCTGCACAAGCACAGCAAGCCTCGGTGCAAAGTTACCAGCAAGCGCAGAACTACGAGCAAGCCGCAGCCAAGAGTGAGAACAGCGGTGCATCGGTTACGGTGGACAATGCCAAAGCCATAAAAGAATACGCCCATGCACATGGCATGACTTACGACCAAGTACAAAACAATCCGGAATTGGTTGCCGCTGCCGCGATGGAAGCGGGTATGGCACAAGCCCAAGTATTGAAGCAATCCGCAGGCGGCTATGTCAACAGCGGCGGTTTAACACCAAACAGCCGCCCGGACGGGACCCAAGTCAGTGCGGCGGCACAGCAAAATGAAGCCAATATTCATGCCATGCGTGATGCCAAGTTTGGCAATAATGCCGCCGGAGAAATACGCAGCAGCGTCGGCACCAAAACGGTTGGTGTCAGCGACGATATTCAACAAACAGGTGCGCGATTGGAGCAAGCCGCTCAGACAACAATCGGGCAAACCGAGCAGAATATTGCGGCGGGTAAACAAGGCATTGAAACGCAGCATGCCGAGGTACAAGCCCAAGTGCAGCAACAAAAACAAATTGTTGATAATGCCAGTGTGATGAACTTTATGGACATGAAAGACAGTGCCACCCATGAACCCATTAATCAAGGAGGTGGTGGGGTATTGGGAACCCCTGCCGGTCAGCTCACTGACATCGCCAAACACGGCAATGATCCGTCTGCCAAGCTGCAACAACAATTGCGTGAAGGCAAAGCCACAAAGGCAACGGCTTATGACCAAGCACAAGTGGCATTCGGTGACGTGGCACCGCCGCCCGCACCGCAAGCCTCCAGACCGGCGGGCAGCGGTGAATTCATCTTTCACTCACGCCCAAAGGAATAACCCCGCCCGCCACCTACGGCTACGGCGGTAACGGGGAATACATCACCGGCAGCAGCGGTACACAGCAAAACGTGTATCGCGTTGCCCATCAGCCGGTAGCGCAATTGGTAAACCAGATTACCCATGCCGAAAGCAGCGGTAACCCCAATGCCAAAAATCCGCGCTCAACAGCAATGGGCTTAGGGCAGTTTATTGACAGCACATGGTTAAACGTAATGAAACAATACCGCCCTGATTTAACCCAAGGCAAAAGTGAGCAGCAAATCTTGGCACTGCGCACCAATCCGCAGCTGGCGCGGGAAATGACCACACGCCACACCGAAGACAACGCTCGTGCTTTGCATCAGGCAGGGGTGGCGGTTACTGCGGGAACGCTTTATTTGGCGCATTTCGCAGGCAGCAGCAAAGCGGTGCAGCTGCTGAAAACAGCGGATAAAACGCAATCCGTCGGCAATATCTTGGGGCAAACTGCCGTCAGCAGCAATCCATTTTTAAAAGGCTGGTCGGTACAAAACACCATAGATTGGGCGCACCGCAAAATGAAAAGCTAAGCCGAAAATAAAATCCCCAGCTTTAGGCTAGCCACCACCTGAAAGGAGTAAAAGAATGAATATGAATAATTGGATACCGTGCAAAAAGGAATTGCCGAAAAAATGGCAAGTAGTACTGACGTATCGCATCATCAAGGGAAAAGACTGCTACGAAATAAATTGGATAACAACTGACGGATTTGGTGAAGCCACTGTTTGGGAGAACGATGAGGAGTGGGAAAAATATGATTACCCACTGCACATAAACGACCCGCGTGCTGCAACACACTGGCAGCCTTTAGCCCCGCCGAAGCCGGATTAATGCTGCACCGAATTGCCTCACTACATTTTCAGGTTGCCTGAAACAAATAAAAGCTACCAGAAACCGCCCGCATTTCGCATTGGCGAACCCAACGAGGAAAAAATCATGAAGCATTTAGTTTCCATTAGTGAAGTCTCTTCATCATATCAAGCTAATCAGCAACATACCGATAAAATAGATAGTTTATTGGCATATATTCAGCAAGCCATCGGTACACCTAATGAATTGCACTGGTGGCATTATCGAAGAAAGTGTGGCCGGCATTGGTGGCATTATCGAAAAGAGGGCTATCACATTGCTTGTATGTGTTTGGCAAATGAAAAAGGGCAAGTACTGGAGATTCGCATGCTCATCGGCGGTAAATTGCAATGGCCGGTTTTTAATAAACTTAATCCACAAAAGCGATATGTGGTAGAACTGGAAATCGCGGATAGTGTGGATTGTGTTTATTTGGTAAGCAAACTTATCAATCATTTTGGGTTATCTTATACTCATTCTTTTAATAACTCAGTGGGATTATTGTTTTTGGCTTCACCTTAGTTTGGATAGCTTCTAAATAAAACAGGCTGCCTGAATATTCAGGCAGCCTGCGTAATAAAGTCATGGTTTTGGCAAATCATGATTTTGTAACCAAATATAATATTAGTCATCAAATGGAGGACAATCAATAGAAGAAATAGGAACATAGGCGGGAAAAATCTGAGTGTCTCAGAGGAGCAATCATCACCTCTAATCCCAATTATCACCATAAATGACACCATAAGCTGAGCTACCCGGGTTATTGTGACTGGTACTCCAATCATCTTCTTCTTTTTGACGGTCCTGCTCCATGCGATCCATGTTCTCCATGTTCTGTTTCAGTGTCCAAGGAGTACACTTTAAATTTTTTAATTTTTTAAATTTCGGCACACTATCATCATCGGGGTCAAGCTGTTTACAGGTTTCACTGCGCGGCACAACCACATCGGCGGCGAGATAGTTTTCCAGCCATTGACTTAAACGTTTAAACATCGCACACCTCTTCTTTCTTTTGTTGTTGTGATACAAATATTCATTTTAAAAGGAGTAAACCATGAGCATTGCCCACATTGTTATCGAATTCAAAGAAAACCCCGAAACGGCAGAACATCAAATCCGCCTCGTCTACAGCGGCGGCAACGATTTGGTTCTGCCTGAATCCGCCGCCGCCTTTGCCGCCATTGTCGAAAAAATGGCAGAAATGCTGGGCAGTGAGCAAAGTACAAACAATGCTTAAAGCCTTATCACGCATTTAAATCATTTAACATTTCATTGGTCTCAGTATAGCGTTTTAATGTGCCGGAGCGTGCTTCTTTCAGTGCATTTAAGGTTTCGTCAGAGGGGGCTGTCATGGGATCAAACGGCAAGCGTTTTTCTTGTGCCACCCGAGTCAGCATTAAACGCACGGCTTGGGAAACAGTCATGCCAATGCCCGCCAATACTGCTGCTGCTTCATCTTTGATTTGCCCGTCAATACGGGTTTGCACCAAATGATTTGCCATAATTAATTGCTCTGTATGGGTTTAATTGAACTACATTGTAATTCAATTAAACCCCAACCACAACCGTTTGGTGTGGCAAAAAACCAACAAATGCAGATGCTAATGATACTTCGCTTCCCAAGGGTTAATTACTTGAATTTTCACTGCATCGTACGGCGCAATATCACGGCTGGCAACCGCAAAATCATGCGCGGCGGCAATGGCGGCAATATAAGCGTCCGGCAACGGAAAACCTTTGCCGCTTTGCCTCGCAGCAACAGCCAATTGTGCATAACAGAGAGCGCATTGTTCATCAAAAGGCAAGATACGCCCGCTGAACAGCGGTAAAATATTGGCTAAGGCGTGTTGCAATTGTGTCTTTTTCTTACCATCGGGTAAAACAAATATCCCGTAATGCAACTCAGATACCGTAAAAACGGACAAATACAGCGTATCAAAAACCTGCTCGTCCAACCACGTCCTGACTATGGGACTGGCTTCCTCTTTCATCAATTCAGAAATGACATTGGTATCCAGCAGTATCATGCTCAATCCTCAAAGCGTATCGGTTCAGTCGTGGTTTTATTTCTGAGTTCAGTAAATGAAGCATGTTCTTCATCGCTTAGACCTTTGGCTCCTGAATTACGCACAGCCTCAATAATGGCGGTTCCCATTAATATCCGCCCTTGCGGCTTTACTGCCGCCGCCAAAATTTCACGCACTTCCGCCTCGGTGCTGCGTCCATTGTGAGCAGCTTTGATTTTTAACGCCCGATGCACTTCATCGGGCAAATTACGTACTGTCAGCATCGCCATGTCATTACCTCCTGTATATTATATTGCAATCACTGCAATCACTGCAATCACTGCAATCACTGCAATCATTACATTCATTTTAATAGATTGAATGTAATTGTACAAGGCCTGGCCAATGGTAGCTTATGGTAAAATTCAAACGTAATACCCTATCAATAGAAATATTTGAAAGACATTGCACATGTTGATGATCTGTTTTACAGCAGCAATACAGATGATTTCGTATGATTATGTTACAAGCATTTTTTAAACGCATTTTGGCGCAAAACACCATTGATTTTGATTTAGAGCTTTTGCGCGAACGGGTTGAAGGTGAGTTTATCCTTGTCCCACCTGAAGCCATGAAAAACGGTGAATCCATGTTGAAATGGCTGGAGAGCGTTTAATCACTATCAAACCACCGTTTTATTCTTCGCCATACCCCACTGCCGCTATCCTGCCTGCTGCCGTTTGTTGCCGCTGCATTCTGTCCCAATACTTGCCCTTGCTGTAATCCTTGCTGTAACTGATTCAGGCAGCCTGTCAGTTGAGTTTGCAAGCGTTGATTGTCTTCTGCCCAATGTTGTTTTTCTTGCTCCAGTTCATCAAGCAGCTGCCGTTGTACGGTATTCTCCTGCTCCAGCCCATTCAGTCGTAGATAAACGCTCTCGGCGCGTTGATACACGGACGATTTCGGATTTTTCAGCAAAGTGCCGACAATGCGTTTGTTAAAGGCATTTTTCAGTTTTTGCAGATGTTTATCAATATGTTCCTGTGCTTCCTCGTCTGACATCTGCAACAGCGCATCTTCATCGATGCTTAAAAAATCCCCGCCTTTCGCCGCGATTTGAATCACAGGCAAACCGTGCTTTGCCAATGCCGTGCATTTCGGATCGTTGGCGGCAAGGCGGTGGCTGTGCCAGATTTCAAACACCAATTGCCCGTTCCAGCGAATTTCATGCGACAACAAAGATTCATCTTCAGGCTGCCTGAAAACACACAGTACATCAATTACATAATCTTGATTGTCAATCGTTAGCCGCTTTTCAGTTTCTCCCGAAACCAAACACACCGCAAACGGCGGCTGCCGCTCGGTGTTTTCGGTCAATTCCAACAGCGTTTCCAACCCTGTATTTGCCAGTTCCGCCAATACATTTTTGCACAGCGCATGTGTTAGGGTCTCAGGCTCGCTAATCCCGATTTGCTGTCCGCGCTCACCTTTGTAGGCAAAAAAATGCTTTTCACCGCGCCGCTGTAAATACATCTCCAGCCGCTGCCCGGCAGGGTGCCGGCTGTAATAAATACACTGCCCGGTTCTGCCTTTGTTGAGCTTAGCAGTCAAGGCGGTAACCGCACTATTGCCGTGAGCAGAGGTGTATGCCAAGAGTTTCATGGGTGGATTCAGTGAGTGGGAATAATGGTATTTTAAAAGATTTGAGTCGGTTTTAGATTATCTTGTTTGTCTTATAAGAATGCGATAATATGATAAAAATGTATCATTTTTATAAGACAGTATGAATAAAAAACTTCGCTCCCACACTCAAATTTCTCAAGATGTTGCGGCCGTGCTGCAACAGCGGCAATGGTCGCTAAGAGCGTGTGTGGCGCATTTTAATCAGGAATTTTACAATGATATTCAATTACATAAAGTTAAAAGATTAAATAAAGACTGTGTCGCACGTGTTGTTTCGGGCAAATTTAAAGTGTTGAGTGACCGGGCAATTACTTTGTGCGAATTTTTGGGTGTCGCCGTTTATGAACAAAATGATCTGTCGCACAATCTTCAGACCGAATGGGATATGGTGCGGTGTGCCGCTAATCGCAATCCCCAAGCAATACCGCAAATTAGGCAGTTGTTACGCGGTATCAGTGAATTGGCGCAACCAAAAACACCGTATCAACGGAAAGGATAAATGATGGCAACCCAATCCGCCATTGAATGGACTGAACAAACATGGAATCCGGCTACCGGTTGCACCAAGGTGTCGCCGGGCTGCAAAAATTGTTATGCAGAAGTCATGGCAAGGTGGCTACAGGCTATGGGTACGAATGGCTATGAAGAGGGTTTTCAACTTTTTTATTGGCTTTAATACCCAGCCCTTTCACTGATTTGAACCAAAAGCCAAATTTTATGTTGATTGGAAAAACATGAATTCGCCGCTGCAAAACCAGCTATCCCTCCAATTACAAAGTCTATTTGATTTTGAATTTCAAGAATTTATTTATTTTTTGATGATAATTGAATATGGCTTGGCACACATACAAGATATTCGTTCACACAAAGACCAAGGTGCAGATTGCCTGATTAATTTAGCTGAAAAGACGAATATCTGTGTCGCCTGCTACGCACCTCAAAAAGTAGAAACCAAAAAATTGATTCGTAAGATAAACAAAGATTTTCAATCTTATCTAAAATATTGGCAGAAAGATTATCCGTGTTGGTGTTTTTACACCAACAGCGAACCATCTCCCGAATCCATCAAACAGGTACGGGAATTGGGTACACAACATCAATTACATGGTTTAAACCATTTAATTCAACTGATTGAACAGAAAACCTTTCCCGAGCGTTTGCAAATCTATCGGAAATTGAAAATTAACGATGAATACATCGGCAGAGATTTTTTGGAACGCTTATTTGATGAAATTTTGTTACAACCATATGCAGGTAAACCCATTCAATTTAAGGCATTGGCTCCTGCTATCCTTGAAAAAATCAACATCAATACTGCCAATGAGCAGGAATCAGCGGAATTTCGGGATTTGATGATAAGTACACTACAACAACAAACCGTGGTGGAAGAGATGCTGTCTGCATATGAAAATACCGATTTGGAAATCATTAAATATAAGGTAGTTTCCAATTACAGTTTTATCAGTACCTCAAGTGATAGTGGCTTTCGCCGATTATTAACGTTAATTCATCAATTTAACAATCAATATAACAGAATCAATGATGACGAATTACGCTGCTATATTTCTGCTTTCGTATGGTGTATTTTTTCACAATGTTTGATTGGTGTTAAACAGGCTTCATCAGGAGAAAACAATGGCATTACTGCACCCTGAAAGTGATTTAAGCCTATCAGTGCCGGTTATGGGCGCAAATATTATTCACGAGCTGAACAAAAAGCCGAATCAGAGGCAAGGTATATTGGTTGATGATTTAATGAATAATTTTACCCGCCGTGATATGCGCCGAACTGCTGTTCATTTTTATGATACTTTGGTGTTTCTGTATGCCATTGGTGTGATTGAACATGTGGCTTATCGCATTTATCTGAAAAAACGCAAACCAGCAGATTTGTTTGAAGCAGAAGAAGAGGGACTGTGATGTTAGAAAAATTATGGTCGCCTAGTGGCTTGTTATTAAAAGATATTGAATTCAAGCAAGGCGTCAATCTAATCATCGGCAAGAAAAACAACAGCATACATGGCAGCGGAGCCAATGGCATCGGTAAATCCAGCACCATTCGGTTAATTGATTTTCTGTTGCTGTCCACTCGTGCTGAAGATCTGTTTTGCAGTTCAAAAACAGCCTATGCCTTTTTGCAAGACGAAGACCACCATGTTTGCTTAAAGCTCAATATTGGCGGCAGAAATGTCATCATTCGCCGTACTTTTAAGCAAAGAAATCAGGTTTTCTTGCAAATAAACGAGGCGGCTGAAGCAGAATACAGTATTACAGAAGCCAAGTATATTTTAGGCAGTTGGTTGTTTCCGCAACGTGAAGAATGGCAGCATCAAGACAGCAGCTACGGCAATCTGATGAGTTTCTTCATCAAAGACGATTTGGAGAGCAAACAAAGAAAAGACCCGCTGGCCTATTTAACCCATGGTGGCGGCAATAATAAAGTCATCACCTTACTCAATGCCTATTTATTGGGATTGCCCACTTCCCAACTAATTCAATTATTGCAACAATATGAAAAAATTAATGAATTAAATTCAGCAAACGAAAATTTTAAAAAGCAATTACTAAAAGATAATGGAAAATCTTTGACACAAATACGCGCTGAAGCAGTCATCAAAGAACGAGAATTAGCGGTATTTTGTCTGCTTCGCTGCAAAGTTTTGAGCTAACTGATTCTTTCAAAAAGGTATCCGAAAAACTGAGCGAATTGGATAAAAAAATCAGCGAGCTACGGCGGCAGGAACAGCAAATCGCACGGCAAATACACAAGTTGACACAATTCACCAAACAAGCCAACAGTGATGATGTTGATGTACGGTACATTACCACACAATACCAATCTTTATCTGACTCCATTGCTCAAATTATTCACAAAACACTTGATGATTGTGTGCGTTTTCGGCAATCCTTGGCGAAAGAGCGGCTGGCATTTTATGGTGGGCAGTTGAATCATCTTAATGAACAACACACACGTATTTGGTCAGAGTTAACTCAATACGACAAACAACGTGCTGCCTTATTACACAGCGTGGACATGGATAACAATGCTTCTTTGAGTCAGGCATGGGGTAGTTTTGCCATGGGAAAAGCACAGTTAGAAGAATTGAAAATTCAGTTAGCCCGAATTGATGATATTGATCAGCAACTATTTGACAGTGACAGTACTTTCATAACCCTGAAAAGAGCGGTTTTAGACGCGTTAGCCGCTTGCCAAGAACTAACCGATGACATCAGTACCACATTTAATGAAATTTGTACCGCCGCTTTTCATCGGCTTCAGCACAATACAGAAGGTGCATTCCTCCGTATTGAAACAAACAGCAACGCACATAAAAATCAATTACCCATTAATATTCAAATTAAGTTACCGGCAACGAAATCTCTTGGAAATTCACAACTGCAACAGGTGGTTTATGATTTAACCGTGTTATTCAATATTTTGAAGCATGATTTGCAGTTGCCTCGCTTTTTGATTCATGATGGTATATTTCATGGTATCGAAAATCTAAAAAGAGTCAATCTACTTAATTATTTATATCAACAAAGTAAAACCCAGAGTTTTCAGTATATTGCCACATTTAATGCAGAAGAAATTGAGCTTACTGAAGAAAATCAGCAAAGAGGAATACATTATGACTTTAATTTGGCTGAACAAACCATTCTTTATCTGGAAGATGTACCCGACAAAATGTTATTCAAGCATCGGTTCGATTAGCAGAATATAGTTTATATAACTATTTGTTTATAAATAAAAAACTAAGTTGTAAAAAACTTTGAAACAAAAAAAATGATTTTTTTCTTGACAATTTGAAAAAATTTTAAAATAATAAAGTCGCTTACCAGTTGACTGTCTGCTCTACAGTTTTGATGCCAGCCGTTAAACAACATCATCAACATTCGTGTTGATACGGCACTTGAAACACCAACCAGCCTGCAATACAGGCATTTGCTTTTATTTCTTAAATTTACACCCTTTCGGGGCATACTGTCCCCGATTCGGGCATGGTATGCCTCTTTTTTTTGGAGACATATCATGAATCAAGCTACTAAACCCCAAACCCAATACGTTAATCTGCTTGCCGACGGTTTCGGCTTTATGAACCGTTTGCGCAAAATTGAAGTCAAAAAAGGCGGCAGTCATTACTATGGCTGCACTTTGATGTTGCTGCGAGGTGATGAATCCGAGAAATCGCGCTTTGATGTGCGCATTGCCGGTTCGGAAGCCAAGGCATTAATTGAGAGAATGATTCAGGAATATCCTGCATTATTGTCCGATGACTACAAAGCGCGGCCGAGTGTTACTTGTTCTGTCCGCATCGGTGATTTAGTACCGAGCTTTTTTGAAGGTAAAGACAAACAGGTTGTACCGTATATTGATGGCCGTTTGATTAAGTTCAAATACATCAGTATCAACGGCAGCGTATTTTACCGCGCAGCAGATGAGACAACGACTACAGAGGAAACAGATTCTGTTGAATTGACTCAAGCAGCTTAACTTTTTGTTTGATTTAAGCAAGGAAACTTCGGTTTCCTTTGCTTAAACACCCTCCCGATCCCGGGGTAGAAATTACCTCGGCAAAATCAGGGGTCTTTTTACTCCGAGCTTTTTGTTGTACAACACTTAAAGGAGTAACGATGGCTCTTGGTTTTTATCGTAAATTAAACAGAAAGCTCATTTCTCTTTTGAGAATAGAACGGTTTAACGATAAACAAATTGATGCGTTGGCAACCAAAATGGACATCTTCGGAGCGTTCTTGGTTACACAAGCGTGGTTTGGTCTTACCATATATGGCTGGAATGTTTGGATATGGCTGGTGGTTTTTCTGTTCAGCCTGTTGTTTTGTGCTATATTATGGACGTTAGCCTTTGACTTAAAAGGATATATAAAATGATGGTAACTGTTTGGACAACTATTTTTGGTGGCGTGGTAACTTTTGCTATTGTTGCCTATATCTGGATTGCCGGCGGCAAAGCGGAAAAAGAACTGGAGCGGCGCGAACGCGAAGCCTCAGATGCCCTTCCGAATAAAGCAGAACACACCCACCCTTAAACTTTAATAACGCTTAACCGCTTGTTTCCGTGAAGGTTTTTTGCTTCGGCATAAACTTCACGGGAATCTTCTTATAGCGCAGTCTTGATTCCATACGTTTTGACGTATATCCCAACCTGAACTTCACACGCCTTTGTGCCTTGAAGTATTGACCTTTGTTCAGATGCTTGAGTAACTGAGCGGCTTTGCTGTATCTGCTTGTTTCGATTACTCAATCATCTGGACTATATCTCTTATTTTCTTGATTTTATGGCAGTAACGGTACGGCGAGCCGTTAAATCGTCGGGCTTACCACTCTTGATTTGTTTGTAATTTGCTCACTCGTGTCCATTACCGGTGTTTTACGCCGTCAGTGGGTACGGCTAAGCAGATTGGCTGCCTCATTTTTAGGCAGTTAAGCTAAGTTCTTTAATAATTTGAATTTTTTGATTAAAACTTTAGGTTTATGCACGGGTTTATCCACAATTTCTGTGGATAAGTGCGTAAACCCTTTAAAACTTAAGAGGGTCTTATCCCCTCACGATGAATTTAACTTACATTAATTTGAATATTTTTTTCAGATTAATCTTGATTCCATGCCGTCATTGATACGGCATCGGTTCATCGTTTATTCGATGTGCCACTTTATCCGCGGCCTTAGGCTTATGCTTGGGGTTGAGCGCAGACCCGCCGGGTTACGGCACCACAAATAGCCTGAATTTCGGTTCAGGCTATTTGCCCGAACCGCTTTGAGGTTTGAGGTGGTTGAGGCAAATTATTTGCTTGTTTTGTATCTGTTTTCAACAGCCGACTGTCTGCCTACAGTCTTGATGTCAGCCGTTCAACAACATCAATCGACATTCGTGTTGATTTACGGCACTTGCAGTAAAAATCAGCCTGTAATACAGGCATTTGCTTTTAAACCCTCGCGGGGACAGTTCAGCCCCGCACGGGACGATTGTCTCCGCATTTTTTTAACCAGAAAAGGAGGCAGTATGTTCCGATTTGATGCAGTAAGCCGTTCAGCCCGCAGGCAGGAGGTGATACAATGAACCCTATGTTACGAAAATTCATTATTCACCCGCCATTCAGCACTGAAACAATTGATGATTGGATTAAAGCCTTAATCGACCTGTTTAAAGTGTTTGTAACAGCGGCTGTAATAACCCCGTGGCTCAGCAAAATGACTGTATTGCAGTGTTTATTGAGTCTTGTTGTTTACGGATTGGGTGCGTATGGTTGCCTGTTTTTAGCCAACTATTTACGCAATAACCGTTCCGATTTTACTCATGAGGAGGACTGACTATGATCAGCGGTTCAGGAGTTCTGTTATCTGCCATTGTAATGGCTGCGGTTGTTTGGTCTCTGGTCTTATTGGCTGTTCACCACGTTGAAAGTCAAGAGAAAAAAAGACAAAAAAAAACCACCGCTAAAGAGGCTTAACCTGTAAGAATTCCTAGCGTTGTTTACAGTATTTATAGGAAAATACTGTAATGAATATTCATAAAAGAACCCGTTTACTGCCCTATCAGCGTCAAGAAATTTGGCGGCTTTATACAGAAGAAAATGTCCGCGTTTCTGATTTGGCGGCTACCTATTGCGTCAGCAGACCCACCATCTATAAAGTCTTGAAAGAAGCGCGGTTACAGGTATTCGTGCCTAAAAACAGCACTAACCGCCGCTTCAAACAAGTTCGTTACGGCATGAAGCGTTTGGCAAAAGTAGAAAAAGCCATTCAAGACAAGCTCAAAGCGCAGGCGCAGCGGTACAATAAAACTTATC
>NZ_JQKE01000021.1 GCF_000745895.1 Stenoxybacter acetivorans DSM 19021
ATATATCAGCAGCTTATCAAACAATGCCGAATTGTTGAATCACGTCATACGCCTGCATTGGCGCATTGAAAACAGTTTGCATTGGTGCATGGATATTGCTTTTAAAGATGATCAAATGCGAGCCAGAAATGGCTTCGCTGCTCATAACTTAGCCATATTACACCGCATATCTCTTAACCTAATCCGCCTATCACCTGTGAAGCGCAAAGGTGGCATTAAAGTACAGCGATTACTGGCGGCTACCTCTGATAATTACCGTGAGCAACTACTGAAATTGAGTTAAATTTTTCATGCGATTGCCCTGATTGCCTTAGCGGGAATTTATCTTATTACCGTGCTTTCTTTCATCAGCGAACCGCCATGCTGTTGAACTTCCTTATACCACCTTCACGGTAATCGGGCTTAAACCGTCGATTTCAGCGTGCATCACATCACCTTTCACTACTGCGCCCACGCCTTCAGGTGTACCGGTAAAAACCAAATCCCCCGCTTTAAGTTCAAACAATTCAGACAATTTCGCGATGGTTTCTGCCACACACCAAGTTAAATGACTGATATTGCTGTGCTGGCGCGTTGTGCCGTTCACCATTAAAACAATATCGGCTGCCTGAATATTCTGTGAATCAGCAACCGTGTGCAATTCTCCAATCGGGGCGGAAAAATCAAAGGCTTTGGCAATCTCCCAAGGGCGTCCCATTTCTTTCATGCTGGTTTGCAAATCACGCCGAGTCATGTCTAAGCCAACGGCATAGCCGAAAATGTGCTTATCGGCATCGGCAACCACAATGTTTTTACCACCCAACCCAATCGCAACCACCAACTCTACTTCATGGTGATAGTTTTGGGTTGCCGTCGGATACGGAATTTCAGCGATTTCATCGGCTTTAATCGGCACAATTGACTGCGCATCATTGGCTTTACAGAAGAAAAACGGCGGCTCTCTATTGGGATCAAAGCCCATTTCCCGCGCATGCGCCGCATAATTGCGCCCGACACAATAAACTCGGCGCACCGGATACAAATCATCGCTGCCGTGAATCGGCAAACCCACAATCTTCATGGGTTCAAAAACATAAGGCATTTCTTTTTTCCTTTAACAATTGAGCAATAAACGATATATTACCTGTAAAAACATTGTTTTTGCGCATCAAATAATCTGTATTTCAAACCCGCGCCGCATCACTCATGGTGTTGATTAAATACGGCTTGCTGTTACCAATCGGTTTGATTGGCAGAAAAATAACATGAAATTAAAAATATCCTATTTTACTGTTTTATTTTCTCTTCAAAAAAATTCCGTAATATTACTTAGCATGCTTTCCTTTCGGCGGCTTAAGTCAATAGTAAACCTCAGTAGAAATTTTTTTCACACATCAACCATCGACAGTTGTTTTTGCGCTATTCTTTCGCGATTCAAAACCGAACCGATAATAAACTGCCATGTCTGATTTTTTTGCGCCCGCCGCTTTAAGCGTTTCTGAATTAAATGCCCTTGCCAAACAATTATTGGAAGATAATTTATTCGGTTTGTGGGTAACGGGTGAAGTATCCAATTTCACTCGCGCTGCCAGCGGGCACTATTATTTTTCGCTGAAAGACAACCAAGCTCAAGTACGGTGTGTGCTGTTTAAAGGAATTGCGGCACAACTGACTTCGCCCTTAAAAGAAGGCGATCACATTGAGGTATGCGGAAAAATCAGTTTGTATGAAGCGCGCGGAGAGTTCCAGATTACTGTGAACGCAGTGCGTCAAAAAGGTTTGGGGCAGCTTTATGAGGCTTATGAACGATTAAAGCAACAATTACAAACTAAAGGTTTATTTGCGCCGGAAAAAAAACGCAGGCTGCCTGAATATCCCGCGGCAGTGGGCATTGTTACCAGTTTGGCGGCGGCCGCTTTGCGTGATGTAATCAGCACTTTACGGCGGCGGCACAGCGGTTTACAGGTGATTGTGTATCCGACAGCGGTACAAGGTGCAGGCAGTGAACATCAAATTGCCAAAGCAATTCAAACCGCCTCGGCGCGCTCGGAAGTTGACGTGTTGATCGTGTGCCGAGGCGGCGGCAGTATTGAAGACTTATGGGCATTTAATGAAGAAGCCGTGGTGCGCGCCGTTGCCGAATGCCGCATACCAACCATCAGCGGTGTGGGACACGAAACCGATTTCACCCTTACTGATTTTGCTGCCGATGTGCGCGCACCCACACCCACCGCCGCCGCCGAGTTGGTCAGCCCCGATGCTGCACGCTTGCGGCAAAAAATTAATCAGCAGCAACACGTTTTGAAACAAAGCCTGCATCAGCGTTATGCCAATGCCAGCCAAAAACTGGACTGGCTGACACAGCAACTGCGGCATCCGCGCCAAAACCAAATTTTACAGCAGCAAAAATTGACTCAATGCAGCCAACAGTTACAGCACGGCTTTTATCAAAAATGCCGTCAATACCGCCAGAATCTGACGCTTGCCTTGTCTGCATTACAATACACACGCCCCAATCTTACTTATTTCAGGGAACATTTACAGCACCAATGCCAACAGCTCAATCAGTTTCGCGTACAGTATTTTCAGGCAGCCGACAATCGTTTACAGCAACAGCAAACCTTGCTTAATGCGGTATCGCCGCAAACCATTTTGGCACGCGGCTACAGCGTAGTCAGCGATGCTCGCGGGCGGATAATACACGATGCCAATCAATTGCGTTTCGGGCAAACCCTGCGCGTTCGCTTTGAACACGGCGAAGTCGGTGTACAAGTGAATACCCATGCGGCTCAATCGGATTTATTTGAATAAGCCGCCAAAAACGCTTCCAATTGTTGCCGCGTGGTCAGTTGTTTGTCTATTTTCAAATAAACACCGCCCTCATCTGCCGCCACCAAGGCTTGGCAAACACCTGCCTGTTGCAGCAGCTGCCGTTGTAAATCTTCCGCATCAACCCATTCGTTTGGCAATGCCAAACGAACATTTGCCAAATACGGCGGCTCTCGCATGGATACACAGACAACACCCCACAGCACGCACAAAAACGCACCTGCCAAAAACACAGCAGATACTGCCAAATGTTCAGCCAACCAACCGGAAATAATACCGCCCGCCGCAACACCCAAAAACTGGCTGGTGGAATACACACCCATTGCGGTGCCCTTATAACCTGCGGGTGATTCTTTGCTCACCAGTGACGGCAATAAAGCCTCTACCAAATTAAAGGCAATAAAAAATAACTGCACCCCCGCCACCAAAAACCACAATCGCGCACTCGCCTGCCACAGCACGCACTCAGCCAGCAACAAAACGCCCACGCTGCCAATCAATACCCGCCGCATTCGGTGTGCTTTTTCTGCATAAATAATCAGCGGAATAATGGCAATAAAACCAGCCAGCATGGTAATAGAATACACCAGCCAATGTTTTGATACAGGCAATCCACTCGCTTGCAGTTCAATGGGTAAAGCCACAAAAGTTGCCATCAGCAATACGTGCATACAAAAAATACACACATTTAACTTTAATAATTGCGGATTGGTCAGCACCAGCCGAAAACCGCCGCTCACCATACCGGATTCACGATTTAAAACATGCTGACTGCTGTTTGGCACCAAAAACAAAGTAATCGCAATACCCACCAAAGAAAGCAATGCAATCAGCCAAAACAAACCGTTTAACCCAAAAGCATGAGTGATAACAGGACCCAAACCCATGGCAACCGCAAACGTAATACCAAAGCTCACCCCAATAAAAGCCATGGCTTTGGTGCGGTTTTGTTCACGGGTTAAATCCGATAATAATGCCATCACTGCCGCCGCAATTGCCCCGCTTCCCTGCAATGCCCGTCCCAAAATCACGCCCCAAATGGAATGGCTCACAGCAGCCAATACACTGCCCAGTGCAAATAAAATCAAGCCAATAACAATCAAAGGTTTACGACCAATTTTATCCGACCATAACCCAAATGGAATTTGAAAAACGGCTTGCATCAGCCCGTAGATACCAATTGCCAAGCCGATTAAAGTTTCAGAAGCACCTTGCAAAGCCATGCCGTAAGTCGTGATAACCGGCAAAACCATGAACATACCCAGCATACGCAAAGAATAAACGCTGCCCAAACCCAAAGTGGCGCGGCGTTCAAGCGGGGTCATGCGTTCATCGGCGGCTTGAGAAAAAGAAGAAGATGTGTTCACGTTTTATGGTACTTACCAATTTGGAATAACAAAGAATAAAATCGAAAAAAATAATATCTCTTAATCGCCGTCTATTTTTCTGGATACTTTAATTTTGCATAAAGAACCGGATCGTTTTCCCGCCAGCACAGATGTTTGATATAGCTCGGGAATTTCCGAATCAATACAATCATTGATTCTCAAATCATTATAAGCGGTCAAACCACTCATTACTAAGTGAACTTAAGCAAGTTTGATCTGCACCATGAATAAAACCGGATAAGCAGCAATAAATTGCCTCCATCTCTATATTCAAATCCGAATTTTTGATATTTAACTAAATAAATTAACCCAGTTTCGTTCTGATCAACAGAAAATCTCATTTCTTCACAGCAAAAATGTTTCTTTCTCTACACTCATAACTCACCTCTAAATTTTACGCCTCAGAATAAAACTGGCTGAACCGTTCATAAATGGATACATAACGGGTTAGAAATTCTATTTGCGTAATATCCTTTTGATGTATTTTTATAATTCCCATGTCTTCGCAGAGCGTGGAAACAGTTTTCACAAACAACGATTTCCTTGAAATTCGATTTATACTGCCAACCCATACAGTGTCCAAATATTTAAACTCAGGATGAATTATCACAAAACTCTTTTTATGGTAAAGTTGATTCACAATAGCGTCAAAGCAATCTACATTCAAACCATTGGCTATATTTATCAGTCGTTTTGAAATCCTATTGGCCAAAATTTCCGAGTAGAATTTTTTGTACTTGAAATCAAATTTAAAATTTAACCTCTGCCACATTGGAAGAATTACAAATCCATTTAATACAAAAAACTCCTGATCAAATACGCTGACCAATGCAAAAGTATCTGTTGCCAACCAAAGATGCACGATCACATCAGGCATTTTACCCTCTCTAGTAATACAAACTAAGCGCAGGTTATCGGAATATTGAAAACAGTTTTTCATCTTAAATATAACCTTCTCTATATTTCTGATTATGAACCAGCACACCGTTTTCCTGATGAAGAAGATATAAGAGTTAGCAGCCCTAAGTTAAAGACCTGAATGGTTTTCTGTTCGGTACGAATGTCGGCAATGGTAGCTGTATGCTCACCTAATAGTGCAATTAATACAATTATATCACTAAACTTATTGCTAAAACCGAAGGCTGTTTTCAGGCAATATATTAAGCAGCCTTTTTTCGTCAAACTACCTATCGATTAAATTCGCTGGTCCATTTCCTCTGCCGGAATATGACAGTCACCTGTTTTAATGACGCGGGCAGGAATGCCCACAGCAGTGCTGCCCGCCGGAATGTCTTCCACCACCACGCTGCCCGCGCCGATTTTGGCGCAGGCATGAATGCGAATATTACCCAAAACAGACGCATTCGCTCCAATCATCACGCCATTATCAATTTTTGGGTGGCGATCACCTGTTTCTTTACCCGAACCGCCTAAAGTAACCCCATGCAACATGGAAATATCGTTACCCAAAACGGCGGTTTCCCCAATAACAACGCCGGTAGCATGGTCAATCATAATACCGTATCCCATTCGTGCGGCAGGATGAATGTCTACACCGAATACTTCAGACGCACGGTTCTGCAGAAAATACGCCAAGGTTTTGCGTCCTTGCCGCCACAGCCAATGATTAATCCGATGCGCTTGAATGGCGTGAAACCCTTTGTAATACAACAAGGGAAGGTTGTAGGCATCACATGCGGGGTCGCGTTCGTAATAAGCGATAATATCGGCTTGGGCTGCCTGAATAATATCGGGGTTATTTCCCAGTGCTTCTTCATAGGTTTCAAATAAGGCGCGGGCATCCATCACCGAGCTGGATAATTTACTGGACAAATGAAACGCCAGCACTTGCGCCAAATTGGGATGCCGCAGCACCGTTAAATGCAAGAAACTTGCCAGTGCCGGTTCTTGCAGCACCGCCAATTCGGTTTCCATCCGAATGGTTTGCCACAAATATTCCGGTGAAATGGTTTTATTCATATTGTATTTTGCTGCCTTTGATTAACTGTGGATTGCGGCTGATTTTATTGCTGCGGCCATTCCACTGTATTATTCAGAAGATAACCGTGTCTATTATCAACAAGCAGTTACATCACCCGCCTTCATTTACCGAAGACTTAAACTTTCATCAGCACCACATCATATTGTTCTTGGGTGTAGCAGCTTTCCACCGCCAAAGAAATCGGCTTGCCAATAAAATCAATCAGCATTGCCAGTGATTGTGATTCTTCATCTAAAAACAAATCAATCACTGACGGAGATGCCAGAATGCGAAAGCTGTGTGCATCAAACCGCCGTGCTTCCCGCACAATTTCGCGTTGAATTTCATAGCACACGGTTTGTGCGGTTTTTAAACGCCCGCGCCCTTTACACACAGAACACGGTTCACACAAAATATGACTTAAGCTCTCGCGGGTGCGTTTGCGGGTGAGCTCCACCAATCCCAAGCTGGTAAACCCATTGAGCGTAACGCGGGTGCGGTCATAGCTCAATGCTTTAGCCAGCTCTTGCAGCACCGCATCTTGATGCTCGGTATTGGTCATATCAATAAAATCAATCACGATAATCCCGCCCAAATTGCGCAGCCGCAGTTCTCGGGCAATGGTATAGCACGCTGCCAAGTTGGTTTTAAAAATGGTTTCATCAAAATTACGCGCACCCACAAAACCGCCGGTATTGACGTCAATGGTGGTCATCGCTTCGGTGGCTTCAACAATCAGGTAGCCGCCGGTATTCAAATCAACACGCGGCTGTAAGGCTTGGTTAATCTCACTTTCCACTTCATGCGCTTCAAACAATGGCCGCTCACCCTGATACAACTCGAGTTTATTAACCGCACCTTGAACGTATTGTGCGGCAAAGGCGTGCATACGCTCATAATTTTCTTTGGAATCCACCAACAAACGGCGGGTATTGTCGCTGAACATGTCGCGCAATACCCGCAAACCCAAAGATAAATCCTGATACAACATACTTCCCGCCGGGCTGGTTTTTGCCAAATACTGAATGTTCTTCCACACCTTGCTCAAATAATCAATGTCGGCTTGCAATTCACTGTCGCTGGCGGTTTCCGCACTGGTGCGGATAATATAGCCTCGGCAAGAATCGGGCGGCAGTAATTGCTCAAGACGAGTACGCAAATGGGCGCGGTCTTCTTCACCTTCAATACGCTGCGAAATACCGATGTGCTCGTCTTGCGGCAAATGCACCAAAAAACGCCCTGCCAATGAAATTTGGGTGGAAAGCCGCGCGCCTTTGCTGTTAATCGGGTCTTTAATCACTTGCGCCAAAATGGTTTGCCCCTCAAACAGCATGTGTTCTATTCGCTGATTTTCTTCGGGTTTTTGCCGCTGTTCCAATACATCAACAATGTGCAAAAAAGCCGCTCGCTCCAAGCCAATGTCAATGAACGCACTTTGCATGCCCGGCAACACCCGCCGCACAACACCCAAATAAATATTGCCCACCAAACTGTGTTCGCTGTTACGCTCAATGTGGATTTCACAAACAGTATTTTCCTCCAATACCGCCACGCGGGTTTCCTGCGGGGTAATGTTCACCAACACCGTTTCCGGCGGGCGCACAATGTCTTTGGGCAAAGGAATGCAATTTTCTGCAGATAACATGAAAGGCTCTCTGAAAGATACAAATATTTTTGGCGGATAATCAACACCACTATTGGGCAGTTAACCGACAAAAACACCTGAAAGGCAGACAATATAGCAAAATAAAGCCATAAAGGGTATGCGCAATAACGCACCGCGGATACATATTCCTTAAGCAAATATCGGCTTTTATCGTACAATTCGCACATGGAAAAAGAAACGTGTTTTCACTGCGGGCTTGATGTGCCTGCGAATTTAAATCTGCCCATTGTCCTTGACAACGAACAGCATCACGCTTGCTGCGCCGGCTGCCAAGCGGTGGCGCAGAGCATTATCAATGCGGGGCTGGGTTCGTATTACCGCCGGCGCACTGCCGAAGCACAACAAGCCATCCTGCCGCCGCAGGAAGTGCTGGATCAAATCAAACTGTATGATTTGCCTGAGGTACAAGCGGAATTTGTTACCCGCCGTTCAGAGCACGAGCGTGAAGCGGTATTGATGTTATCGGGCATTACCTGTGCTGCCTGTATTTGGCTGATTGAGCAGCGTTTACTGCGCTTGAAAGGCGTGTTGCGTGCGGACATCAATTACAGCACCGAACGGGCGAGGGTAACATGGGACAGTAGCCAAACCGAATTATCCGCTATTTTGCGGTGCATACGCGATACCGGCTATCAAGCAACTCCTTATGATGCGGAAAAAGTAGAAGTTCACGCTCAAAAAGAACGCAAACAAGCCTTGGTACGCCTGTGGATTGCCGGCTTATCAATGATGCAGGTCATGATGTATGTTGTGCCGACTTATCTTTACGGCGATGAAATTGAAACACCGTTTCTGTGGCTTTTGCATTGGGCAAGCATGGTATTGACTCTGCCCGTAATGCTGTTTTCCGCCGTACCATTTTATAAAGGTGCGTGGCGTGATTGGAAAAACCGCCGTGCGGGCATGGATACACCGGTGGCCATTGCCATTGTAACGGCGTTTGCCGCCAGTTGTTACGCACTCTTCAGCGGGCAAGAACACGGCATTTATTTCGATTCCATTTCCATGTTCGTGTTTTTGTTGCTAGGCGGACGTTATCTCGAACAAATGGCGCGGCGTAAAGCCGCCGGTGCTGCCGAACGTTTGATTAAACTGGTTCCCGCCTTTTGCCACTTATTACCCGATTACCCCAACAACGAACCTGTTCAGGAAGCCGTGGTTGCCAAATTACAAGCGAATGATGTGCTGTTGGTAAAACCCGGCGAAGTCATTCCCGTGGACGGCGAGATTGTCAGCGGCAGCACAACAGTCAACGAAGCCATGCTCACCGGTGAGAGTATGCCGATTGCAAAAAGCACGGGTGCATGGGTTACAGCGGGAACACTCAATCACGACAGCCCCATTTGCGTGCGTACCGCACAAGTGGGTGGCAACACGCGCTTGGCACATATTGTGCGTTTGCTGGATCGTGCGTTGGCACAAAAACCGCGCATGGTTGCCGTTGCCGACCGCTATGCTTCGTGGTTTGTCGCGACTCTGCTGATTTTGGCGGTATTGGTGTTTTCGGTATGGGCCTATCTCGCCGGCAGTGAGCGCGCTTTGTGGGTTACTGTGTCGCTGCTGGTTGCCACCTGTCCGTGCGCCTTATCACTGGCAACACCTGCGGCATTGGCAGCAGCCAGCGGCCATTTGGCAAGCAAAGGCGTGTTAATCAGCAGCGGACACAGTTTGGAAACTTTGGCACAAGTCAATGACGTGGTGTTCGATAAAACCGGCACACTCACCGAAGGGCGGCTCACTGTGTCCTCGGTTATCATCGCCGCGCCTGATGCGGATAAAAACACTTTATGCGCCGTTGCCCGCGCTTTGGAAGCCCAATCCGAACACCCTGCCGCACAAGCGATACTCAGGCTGCCTGAAAAAAATCACCTCACGGTAACTGCCGAACAATACATTCAACGCGCAGGCTACGGCATTCGCGCCGACATCACCTTAAACGGCAAAACCGCTGTATGGGCGATCGGGCGGGCAAATTATGTCGCTGAAATTGCGGGCAAGCTGCCGCCTGAATTGGCAGATATTGCGCACAGCGGCAGTGTGGTGTATTTGGGTAACGAACAAGGTTTTCAGGCAGCCTTCTTGTTGGCAGACACCATCAAAGACGGCGCGGCGGCGTTGTTGTCCCGCTTAAAGCAGGCGGGCGTACAGCGGCATTTACTCAGCGGCGACCGTGAAGTGGCTGTTGCCGATTTATCAGCCCAATTGCAGTTGGATCACTACCGAGCCGAGGCTTCGCCAGAAGACAAATTGCGCTATGTGGGTGATTTGCAGCGGCTGGGTCATAAAGTATTGATGGTGGGCGACGGCATCAACGATGCACCGGTATTGGCGCAGGCCGATGTATCCGTTGCCGTTGCCGAAGGCGCGGACGCGGCACGCGACGGCAGCGATGTGGTATTGCTGAATAAAGACATCGGCACAGTGTCCGTTTTGCTGAACACAGCGCGGCGCACCCGCAACATTATTCGGGAAAACCTGCTGTGGGCAACCGCCTACAACGCCATTGCCGTACCTTTGGCGGCATTCGGTCATGTAACGCCGTGGCTGGCGGCTCTGGGCATGAGTTTGAGTTCACTGTTGGTACTGCTGAACGCGCTGCGTTTGCTGAAATAATGGCTTAAATTTGAAACCGCATCATTTATTAAAAATGGACAATCATTATTGATTTAGCTTAAGTATATTACTTTATGTTATTTAACTGAATTGCCACACAGTATGTACCATACATATCGGCAATGGGCGTGGCTTACTTGAATGAAGTTGCCATGCCTTTATTTTCTTTGACTTAAAATGGAGAAGCAATGCATATTTATTTAATCATCAACATATTGGTATTTATTGCCTTATTATTTTTGCTGCGGCAAACCGGTAAAAAGCAGTGGAGTTTATCGAAAAAAACACTGGCGGGTTTACTTATCGGCGTGATTTTCGGCTTCGGTTTGCAATGGATTTACGGCGTAGATAATGCTGTGATTTCGCAGTCCGTTGCTTGGTTTAATGTTGTCGGCAACGGCTATGTGCAATTGCTGCAGATGATTGTGATGCCTTTGATTTTTGTGTCCATTCTGAGCGCGGTGGCAAAGCTGCATAATGCCGCCTCTTTGGGCAAAATCAGCTTTTTAACGATTGGCACATTGCTGCTGACTACGGCAATCGCCGCTGTTATCGGAATTGTGATGACATTGTTATTTGGCTTGAGTGCGGAAGGCTTAGTGCAAGGCGCAAAAGAAACCGCCCGCTTGGACGCGATTCAATCCAATTATGTCGGCAAAGTGTCTGATTTATCCCTGCCGCAATTTATTTTGTCTTTGATTCCAAAAAATCCTTTTGCCGAATTGGCCGGTGCAAATCCCACTTCTATCATCAGCGTGGTCATTTTTGCCGCTTTTTTGGGTGTGGCGGCATTACGCTTACTCAATGACGATCCGGAAAAAGGAGAACGCGTATTGCGTGCCATTGATGCGGCGCAGGGTTGGATGATGAAATTGGTGCGTTTGGTGATTCAATTAACGCCCTACGGCGTGTTGGCATTGATGACCAAAATGGCAGCATCATCGAATATTCATGATTTGATTCAATTGGGCGGTTTCATCGTGGCATCATACTTAGCGATTGCCTTAATGTTTGCCGTTCATGGGATATTAATTGGCTTCAGCGGTTTAAATCCCTTTCGGTTTTTCAAAAAAATTCTGCCTGTTTTGACCTTTGCATTTACCAGCCGCTCCAGTGCTGCCAGCATTCCCTTCAATGTAGAAACGCAAACACAAAAAATTGGCGTACCCGAAGTGATTGCCGGTTTTTCAGCTTCTTTCGGAGCAACCATCGGTCAAAATGGCTGTGCGGGTATTTATCCGGCAATGTTGGCAGTGATGGTCGCACCGACAGTAGGCATCAATCCATTTGATCCAATGTGGCTGGCAGTATTGGTTGGGGTAGTAACCATTAGCTCTGCCGGTGTTGCCGGCGTGGGCGGCGGTGCCACATTCGCGGCATTGATTGTACTGCCCGCCTTGGGTTTGCCGATTACTTTGGTGGCATTACTGATTTCGATAGAACCTTTAATTGATATGGGCAGAACCGCATTGAATGTAAGCGGTTCAATGACAGCGGGTACTGTAACCAGCCAAATATTAAAAGAAACTGATAAAGCAGTTTTTGAGACAGAATAAACTGGTTTTGTGTGTGTACCAAAAGTTTTCAGGCAGCCTTTAAGGCTGCCTGAAAACGCAAAAAAGCATCTTTAATTCAGTATTAAAGATGCTTTATAAATCAAACAAGCATTTAAGCCATGGCTTTGACGCGTGCAGACAAGCGGCTTTTATGACGAGCCGCTTTGTTTTTGTGAAACACACCTTTATCGGCAATGCGGTCAATCACTTTGCTGGATTCTTGGTAAACGGCAGCGGCAGCTGCTTTATCACCTGCTTCAACGGCTTTAATCACTTTTTTCACCGCTGTGCGAAAAGCAGTTCGCAAGCTGGCGTTGTGAGCACGCTGTTTCAGTGATTGGCGTGCGCGTTTGCGGGCTTGTGCGCTGTTGGCCATACAATATCTCCTACAGAAATCAAAATAATTTGTAAACCGTGTATTCTAAAAGATAACACGTTGTAAAGCAAGCATCATTCCACAGGTATATTCAAAGAATCAGCCGTTTTGGGCGGACCGTTCAAAACCATATTATTCATGCTCATGGCGCAGATTAAGCGTTGATTTTCATCACGCACTTCCATTTCGGTATAGTGCATGGTGCGCCCTTTTCGTTTTAACACCGCCTTGCAAGTTACTTCACCGCTACGTATTGAGCGTAAATGATTGGCTTGAATATTCACGCCCACCGCTATTTTTCCCAAAGGCTTAACCACCCAGTTGGACAGCGATGAAGCCACACTTTCTCCCAAAACCGCACTCGCGCCGCCGTGTAAAATTCCGATTGGCTGATGCACAATGGCATTCACCGGCATTTTCGCCACCAAATAATCTTCTCCAATATCAATAAATTCAATAGACAATACCGCCATTAAAGTATTTTTGGCACGTATATTCAGTGCGTCCAATTCCGCTTGCTTGTCTTCCATTTTGTATTATCCTTGATTTAAAACAATCTATTTGCAGATATTATGCCGAAAATTGATGCCATTGGGTGAAACCCTAACAGAAACTGCCGACTTTGTCGGCAATTTCTGTTAAAACGATGCAGAATGGTTTTAAAAACAATAGGGTTGTTGTGATGTTTTTATAAATACGCTCGCATCACGCCAATCTATTTTCAAAAAACCAAGCCTGATTTCTTCAATATTTTGATAAATATGGCTTATAATTGCTGGGAACAAAGATACTTGATATTCTCAATAACGATTTTATTCATCACACCTTGTACTTTACAATAAAACACCCCTATTTTTCAGGCAACTTTTTAATCAGGCTGCCTGAAATACCCACGGCAATAGGACAACAGCATGGCAACAGCAACAAAAGAAAACGGTAAACGCTTCAGTTTTGAAGGTAAAAATATAGAAACAGAATCAATGGTGCGCGGTGAAATCGTTGCCAAAGATGAAGCCGATGCCCGTGCCAAACTCACACGGCGAAAAATCAAAGTAGTACAAATCACCAAAGTCAAAACCAAACGCCAAAAGAAAATCACCCAAGCCGACATTACGGTATTCACCCGCCAGCTCTCCACCATGATGAAAGCGGGTCTGCCGCTGATGCAGGCCTTTGATATCGTGGCAAAAGGACATTCCAATCCTGGCATGACCAAATTATTGATGACGATACGCAGTGATGTGGAACAAGGCACTTCTCTTGCCAATTCTTTTGCCAAACACCCCAAAGAATTTGACCGCTTTTATTGCAATTTAGTGGCAGCCGGCGAAGCCGGCGGTGTATTAGAAACCCTGCTCGACAAGCTGGCTGTGTATAAAGAAAAAACCCAAGCCATTAAGAAAAAAGTGAAAAGTGCCTTAACTTACCCCATTGCCGTAGTGGTGGTGGCAGTGATTTTGGTGATTGTGATGATGATGTTCGTGCTGCCCGAATTCGGTAAAGTGTATCAAGGTATGGGGGTGGCACTGCCTGCACTCACCCAGGTGATGATGAATATTTCCCAATTTTTTGTCTCCTATGGCTGGATGATTATTTTGGGCTTAGTCGGCAGCGTGATTGTCTTTGTCAAAATGTTAAAAAGCTCTCACAATCTGCAAACCCGTGTTGATGCGCTGCTCTTAAAAATGCCGATTTTCGGCAATATTGTGCGCACTGCCACACTGGCGCGCTGGGCGCGAACCACCGCTACTTTGTTTGCCGCCGGCGTGCCTTTGGTTGAAGTTTTGGATTCGGTTGCTGGTGCATCAGGCAACATTATTTACGAAGAAGCCACCAAAGGCATTCGTACTAAAGTTAATCAAGGCGTATCGCTTACATCCAGCATGATTGCAACCGATTTATTCCCCAATATGATGATTCAAATGACCTCTATTGGTGAAGAATCGGGTGCAGTTGATGACATGCTCAACAAGGTGGCAGAATTTTACGAAGAAGACGTGGATACTGCCGTCGGGCAGCTGTCTTCATTGATGGAGCCGATTATTATGGTGGTGCTGGGCAGTATTATCGGTGTTATTTTGGTGGCAATGTATCTGCCAATCTTCAATATGGGTAATGCTGTCGGCGGATAATGTTGTCTGATTTTTTGCAGGTATTATCGTGGTTTGATTTCGGCAGGTTTCAACAACAACACTGTATCAAGTAAATACGACAATGGTGAAGAGACAGCGCGGTAACCAAAAACCGCAGCCATAATTTAAAAAACACTAAACCAAAAATTTTTAAACAGGGATATGTACATCAATGTTGTTTATTTATGTTGTTTTCGCTGCACTGTTCGGCTTGATGGCCGGCAGTTTTTTAAATGTGGTGATTTACCGTCTGCCGATTATGCTGGAACGCAGTTGGCAGCGTGAAGCACGACAGGTATTGGATATTGAAAACACCGAAGCTGAAACGCCGTTTAATTTATCAATTCCGCGCTCTGCCTGTCCAAAATGCCGTGCGCCGGTTAAAGCGTGGCAAAATATTCCCGTAATCAGTTTTCTGTTGCTACGAGGACGCTGCGCTAACTGCCATACCCCCATTTCTTGGCGTTACCCCTTAGTAGAACTCATCACCGCCGCAGCCTTTGCCACTGTGGTTTGGCGTTTCGGCTGGACACCGACCGCATGGTTCGGCTTGGCATTAACCGCCGCACTGATTGCCTTATTTTTTATTGATGCAGACACTCAGCTCCTGCCAGACAGCATCACCTTGCCTTTATTGTGGCTGGGATTATTATTTAACTTGTTTTTCTCATTTGTTTCATTGCAGCAAGCCGTACTCGGCGCGGCGGCAGGTTACTTGAGTTTATGGCTATTGTTTCAAGCATTCAAACTCATCACCGGCAAAGAAGGCATGGGCTTTGGCGACTTCAAACTTTTAGCCGCGCTGGGCGCGTGGCTGGGCGTCTCTGCTTTACCGCTCATTATATTGATGGCGGCATTGGTGGGCATTGCCGCTTCAATTGCATTAAAAATAGGCCGCGGACAACCCATGGCATTTGGTCCCGCGCTCGCCTTTGCCGGTTGGATTATCTTCCTGTTCCATCAAGAAGCAGGGCAAGCCATTCATTGGTGGTTGGCTTCATCGGGATTCGCAACATGACCCTGTGGGTTGGTTTATCCGGCGGCATTGGCAGCGGCAAATCCACCGTTGCCGACTGTTTCCGTCAATTCGGCGTGTTGGTTTTAAATGCCGATGACATCGCCAAAACATTAACCCAAATAGACGGAGCGGCTCTGCCCGCCATTCGTACCACTTTCGGTGATGCCGTGTTTCACCCCAACGGAGAACTCAACCGCCAAGCCCTGCGCGAACTGATTTTCAGGCAGCCTGAACAAAAACAGCAATTGGAAAACATCTTACACCCTTTAATCTACCACACTTTGGACAACGCACGGCAACAAATATTGCCGTTTGGCTACGGCATCATGGAAATTCCCTTGCTGATCGAAAAACCACTGTTTCAGCAATTGGTTAATCGCATTTTAATTATTGATGCGTTTGAGCAAACACAAATTAATCGAGTAAAACAACGCAATGCACTCTCAGACAGCGACATTCATGCTATCATGACACAGCAAGCCTCACGGCAGGCGCGTTTAGCCATTGCCGATGATGTTATTGCCAACAACGGCGATTTGGCGCATTTACAGCAAGCTGTAACAAAACAACATCAAATTTATCTGGCTTTAACCGGGTTCACTTCATGAACAGCTTTATTCATTTTGAGTATCCTTTACATGAACGCATACGCAGCTTTCTGCGTATTGAGTTTCTGTTTCACCGCTTTGATGAAACCTACCCTGCCAACAACGTTCACACACAGCACTTGGCTTTGTGTACACTGTTTGAAATCATGGAAGCCGCTGCCCGATCCGATTTAAAACTGGATATTCTGCAAGAATTAGACCGCCAAACGAGCTTACTGCCTCAATACTGCCGATTGTCTGAAGAAGAGAAACAAGATCGTGCTGAAAAATTGTATCAAGCCAAGCTGGGTTTACAAAACATTCAACAAAAACTCGGGCAGCACCTGCGTGAAAATGAATGGTTAATGGCGATTAAACAACACATTCATATCCCCGGCAGCACCAGTCCTGTTGATATGCCGTCTTACTACTTCTGGCAAAATTTGCCTGTAGATGTTCGTAAACAGCAATTGCAAACATGGCTGCAAAATTTCTTACCCACACGCAACGCCATTCACTTACTGCTCAGCATTCTGCGTCAAAACGCATACTCAACGGAATGTATCGCCCTAAAAGGTGATTATCGTTGCAACCTTGCTGTGAAAAATGCAAAACTTTTAGCCATTGACGTTGCTTCCTCATATGCCGTCTGCCCCGATATTTCCTCCAATAAATACCTAACCTACATACGTTTTTTAGCCGCCTCTCAACAACACACCCACGGCAAGCTCATTAATATTGATATTCCGTTTACCCTCACTTTGTACAGTTTTGATCCGGTTAATCCCTAAATGAATTCCCCAACACCCACCGTTATTTGCCCTGTTTGCGGCAAATCCGTTCAATGGCTGCCTGAAAACCGCTTCCGTCCGTTTTGCAGCGAACGCTGTAAACTCATTGATTTGGGTGCATGGATAAATGAAAACTATCCGCTTAAAGCCGAAGAATTACCCGCGCAAGACTCAAGCGTACACGACTAAATCAATTTATCATTGCACACGAAAAATTCATGCTGCCTGAAATACATCACAAAAATTGCCTGAGCTATTGTGATGGCTAAACGGCTGTTTTTTACACATGGATACGGCTTTTTATTTCGGTTTCTACCATACAAGGCTTGATTGTTTTGGATTGCTGCGTGATAAAAAAAGGGGCTATAGCAGCATAACAAGTCAATCTGTTTTGATGCTCCGCAGCTTAGCCAAAAATTTATTCTCGGCTTCACGCTTTCGCAATGACGGCTGCTGATGTACCAACTGTTTTCAGATAACCTCAATCCCAAACAATCTTATCGGCAAATCATAAAACAACGCAGCAATCGTGTGCCTCAATATTCAATAACACAAAACAATAAATAACCACGCCGCACACAAAAAATACAGTGGCGGCGTGTATAACAATCTAATATCTCGGCATTATTTATTCAATGCTTCTTTAATTTTGCCAATATCGGTTTGCAATTGCTGCACGCCGCCGGATGCCAAATAAGATGCACTGCTCAAATAGACCACATGCCCATTTTTCCAAGCCTTGGTTTGGCGCACCAAGGGATTATCCAACAACACCTGTGCTGATTTTCCTTCCTGACCAATCGCTGCACCACGGTCCATCACAAACAACCAATCCGGATTGGTTTTTTGTAAATATTCAAACGATACCGATTGACCATGCCCTTTAGAATTGATGTTCGCATCTGCCATGGGAAAACCCAAATTGGTATGAATCCAACCAAAACGGGAATCAGGACCAAATGCCGCCATTTTGTCGCCGTTCACCAAAATCATCAGCCCATTGCCTTTGTTTTTTGCCAAAGCCACTGTTTCATTAATCAATTGCTGCAAATTTGCATGAAGTTTTTCCGCTTCCGCTTGTTTACCAAATAATTTTCCATAATTATCAATCAAATGAAATGCGTTATCAACAATACCATTGCTGTTGGCGGTTACATCAATCGTTGGTGCAATTTTGATCAATTCATCGAATTTTGGTGCAGTGCGGTGTGAAATAATAATTAAATCGGGATGTAAAGCGTGCAATGCCTCATAATCAGGTTCAAACAAAGTACCAACATTTGCTGTATCACGAATGGCTGCCTGCAAATAAGGAATATGCACCTTTTTTGGTGTGCCTCCTGCTTTCACACCCAGCGCGGTTAAAGTATCCAGCGATGACAAATCAAATACCGCAATATTTTTGGGTACAGCTGAAAAATTCACTTCTCCGCGAGCGGTGGGCATGTTTACTTGCACACCACCCTCACTCTGCTTAACTGCATTTTGTGAATGACCGTCGGCGGGCGAACAAGCCGCCAAAATTGCCGCACAACCCAAGCCTGTCAAAAACTGTTTAAACATACAATCCTCTCTTACAAAATAAGTAATCAAACCACATGAGGCATCAATTCAATAATGCCGCCAGTATATAATATAAATGATAATCAATATCAATTGAAGTAAGAATATCATATTTGACATGCCTTTCAAATAAAATTATTTCTTTATTTGTGCCAAAACGCAGAAAAGGAGATTTTTATACTTAACACGCCATAGGGTTATTTGTATAATTGGCAACGGTTTAGAATAATGACACTGTTTGAATTAAAGGCATTTTTCTTGATTGTTCGCCCATATCAAACACGTACAGAATAATCGGTGTATTCTCTTTCTTACCGATTATTTTGAGCAGAATAATTGATGCAGCTTCCGATACAACACTTTAAAAGCAAGCCCTTTGCGGGCTTATTTTTTTGTTGGTATCTTTTAAAAAAAGGAAAAAATATGCTGATTCAGCGTGCTTTAGCAATATTGACGGGTATCTGGCTGGGAGCGCAGCTGATTGTCGGCTACGTGGTTGCACCAATTTTGTTTCAGCATCTGCCGAAAATGACAGCCGGTAATCTGGCGGGGGAATTATTTACCTTATTGTCTTACTTTGGACTGGCAGTATGGTTTGGCTTTGTAGCATTTCTCAGCCACCGCATTCAGGCAACTGCTGTACGCGTGTTATTGGCTGTGTTGTGCTTGTTGATTGCCGCAAACCAATGGCTGATTACGCCGGTAATTGAAGCCTTAAAAACCCAAGGTCAAAATTGGCTGCTGTCTTGGCTCGGCGGCAATTTTGGTATGTGGCACGGTATTTCCGCCGTTGTTTATTTGCTGGTAAGCCTAATCGGCGGTTATCTTGTGTGCCGTTTTTTGCGTTTGAAAATGCACTAAAGGTTTGCGCTGCCAATAGGGTTGATGCGCAATCGAACTTTGCCATTCAGCCCCATTTTTATCCAGCTTTAGCCGAAGCCCGCCCATGGTATCGGTGCGCAATAACTCAATGTGCCGAGCAGATAAAATGGCTTGTATTTCCTTGTGGGGGTGTTTGTAGCGGTTGTCCCAGCCTGCCGATGCCACTGTCCACTGCGGCGACACCGCATTCACAAAAGCAGCAGAATTAGAAGTGCGGCTGCCGTGATGACCCAATACCAGCACTTGGCTGTATAAATCATCACCATATTTTTCAAGCAAAACTGCTTCACCTCCTTTACCCAAATCACCTGTTATCAATACCGCCTGATCTGCTGCCACCACGCGCAAGACACAACTCAAATCATTGTCTTGATAATGCGACAAAGGCGGCGGTGTCAGCCACTCCAGCCATACCCCGTCCCACTGCCAGTACATGCCGCCGGCACAATATTGTGTTGCAAACGGATACGCATTCGGTTGTCCGCCATAAATCTGATTGGGTTTCATTGCAACTTGCAGCAATGCTGCGCCGCCATCGTGATCAATATCATTGTGCGACAGGGTCAGCGCATCTAATCGGCGAACACCCTGTGCACGAAGTTCAGGCAGCACCTGCATTTGCGCAGCATAGTGTGTACCGGTATCAAACAGCAGATTGTGGCGGTGTGTTTGCAGCAATACCGATAAACCCTGCCCCACATCTAAAAAAGTAAGCCATGCTTCACCTGCTTTCGGTTTGGGCGGTTGATAGCAAAACGGCAATAAAAACAACAGCAATGCCAAGGGCTTTAAACCCAAGCCGCGCGGTGTCCACAACAACAGTACACCAATAATTGCCGCCAAATACACAGGTAAAGGCGCATGTGCCACGGCATACTCCGGTGCGTATTCAGCCAGCCGTAGCAATACACGCATGGTATATTCCGCCGTTGCGGCGGCAAATTGTGAAAACCAAGAAAACGGCAATAATAATGCCAGCAGCGCAAACGGCACCAATACCCAAGAAAACCAAGGAATTGCCGCCATATTCACCAAGGGTGATAACAACGGTACTGTGCCAAAAAAATACGCAGTGAGCAGTAAACCGGCTGCCAGCACCACGGCTTGAGCCCGCACAAGTGTGCGCCAAGCCGATTGACGCACACCATTACCCGCCCACAACAGCATCGCCACCAACAAAAACGACAACCAAAACCCTGCTGACAAAGCCGCAAATGGGCTAATCAACAACACTGCCGCCATTGCCAACCACCATGCCGTCCACGCACCGTAAGACCAATGACGCCACCACGCCCATGCCGCAAAAGCCAACATCAGCAATGCGCGTTGTGTTGGCACGGCAAAACCCGACAAAGCAGCATAAGCAAAAGCCGCACCCGCACCGCCAAGCAAAACCCAAAGGCGCGGTTTTCTGACGGCAATCGGCACAACACGCAAAATTTTTGACAATAGCCAACCTGCCAAAAGAGCGACCATACCGATGTGCAAACCGGAAATACTGACCAAATGATTTAATCCCAAAGGACGAAACGTCTGCCATGCCGTTTCAGGCAGCCCCGATTGGTCGCCCACACTTAAGGCCTGCATTAAACCCGCCCCCAAAGGATATGTTTCAGCCAGCCCTTGCCACTGTTTGCGTAAGGCTTCACGCGGCTTTTGCCACAATCCGCTTAAAGAGAAAGCAGCATAACCGTCAATACTTTGCCGATTGCGCCCAATGGCGGCTGAACCGTCCAAACCGTGGCTCAATGCCCACGCTTCACGATTCCAACCCACTCCATTCACTTCTCCCAGCAGCGGGCGAATACGCAAACTGCTTTGCCAGTGTTCACCAACCTGCCATTCACGCAAATGATAATCAGACAATTGCAAACGGTATTCACGTCCGCTTTCAGGCAGCCTGACTTCTGCGGTAAAACGCACACGTTGCGGCAAAATTTGCGGCGGTGAAATTACCGTAAATACAGCTTGATGCACACGGGCAGGCTCAACCTGCCAAACATGCCGCATGGTTAATTCTCCGCGCCACCAACCATAATTGATGCCCAGCAGACACGCCAGCATCAATAACAAATGAGAAGACCGCCAACGAATATAAACAAGAAGCAATACGAAAAATACAGCCAAGCCCCAAATCCACATCGGCGCGGGCGAAGCCAAAGACAACAACACACCAATGACCCAAAACGGCAAAGCGGGCAAGACAAAGCGCGATTGATTATGCGAGAGCAGCTGATATGACATAAAAAAGAGAATAGCGTATGAATGGATTGGCTACCAGTGGTTTTGTCTCAATGATGAATACAGATGGTTGTTATATGGTATCCGAACAACAATCCAATCTCAAATAACTTCCTCATAAAAATAAGGAGCTTCTCTAACTTTTCGGATTGTTTTAAACAAATTTATCCTACAAAGACAAAATATAACAGAAATAAATATTTCAAAACAAAACAAAACAAAACAAAACAAAACAAAACAAAACAAAACAAAACAACCTAGAGTAACTATTTCGTTATTTTTTCATTTAAAATAAATATCATTATTTTACCTTTTATTCCATTAAAAAATATTTTCTGCATCACTTTTGATGACATGCCCTGTCCAAGCCCGATGTTAGACTAATGCCATAACAATCCAGTTATCCATTTATTCCTTGAGGGGGATCAAAAATGTTTGCAGTCTTCTTAATGGCATGTGTCGCCGTATTTTTTGCTTACCTGTATGGTAAAGCAAGCGGCGGCAAACAATAACGGCTTTGTCAAATTTTCAGGAATCCCCGTAATGTCCGAAAAACAAAATGAAAAATTGGCAAACCGTTTGTCAGCAATACTTATCCGCCTGAACGACGGCGAGCGTTTAAACATAGACGAATTGGCAAGAGATTATTCGTGCAGCACGCGCACCCTGAAGCGTGATTTTCATGATCGGTTGATTATGATGGATTTTCAGGAATACGGACCGAAATATTATCGGCTGGATAACCGCAAACTCGGCTATTTGAGTGATAAACACATTCAGCGTTTTGCCCGCTTTGCTGCCGTGCAAGATTTATTTCCGAAAATCGACCGTGATTTTTTTCAGGAAAAACTGCGCGAAAGCGTATTGGTAAAAGGTTTTCAATATGAAGACATAAAAGGCAAACAAAACGACTTTGATTTATTGAGCCAAGCCATAGCCGAATGCCGCTTGGTTGAATTTCACTATCAAAAAGTAATCGACAAGCCCGAAAGCGGCAAAGATTACCGCATCGCCCCGCATCGGCTGCTCAACAAAAACGGTGTGTGGTATTTAATCGGCACAGAGCAAAGCAAAGTAAAAACCTTTTGTTTCACCCAAATCAGCCGTTTACAGCTGCAAGAAGAACATTTTGAGCGCGATGAAACTTTGCTGGCAGAGATTAACACCACCGACAGCATTTTCTACGGCAATCAAATCAGTGAAATTTTGATTCAGGTGAATGCCGTTGTTGCAGGCTATTTCAAACGCCGCAATTTACTGCCCAATCAAGAAATCATTCACAAAGCAGACGACGGCAAATTATTGCTGGCATGTAAAAACGTAAACTCTGCTGAAGTTGTGCCGATTGTTCAGTATTGGCTGCCGCATCTGCGCATCATCAGCCCTGAATCAATCCAGCAGCAAATGGAAAACGGGCTGCATGAGTATTTAGGCAAATTGCTTTAAACACAGCAAACCATAAATTGATTTTTCACCCACCACCGGAGCTTATCATGTTTGTACAAAATCTAAATCCTGCCCAACAAGCAGCCTTATTGCATTTAGCAAAAGAAATCATCAATGCCGATAATCAATTGGCAGATGAAGAAACGGCAATGCTGGCTGCCGCCTTAAAAGAGCAAACGGCTACCGATGTAACAGCGCAAGCGATTACGGCTGCCGAGCTGCCTGCCCTATTCAGCAGCGAACGCGCCAAATGCTCTTTATTGCTGGAATTATTGGGCTTCGCTCATGCCGACAGCAATTATCACCCCAGTGAACGCAATTTGATTAGCCAGTATGCCCAAGCATTAAATATCGGCTCAGAAAAATTAGCCCAAATGGATAATTGGGTGGTGCAGCAATTGGCTTTAATGCAGCAATCAGAAAATTTTTTTCATTAATGTTTCACGAGAATAAAAGGAAATAAACCATGCCATTACCATTTATATTAGCAGCCGCTGCGGTTGCCGCCGCAGGATATGGCGCAAAAAAAGCCTACGACGGCTATACCGATAAAGAAGCAGCAGAACGTATTGTATCTGGTGCAAAACGGAGGTATGAAGCCGCCAAAGATAATTATGACTTTACCAGAGAGAAAGTGGATACAGGATTGGAAGAATTGGGGCAGTTGCAATTAGATATTGGGCAATCCTTTACAGAATTTGAACGTCTGGCAAAAGATCTTTCGGAAAAATTAAATACCCATAATCCAAAGAATGCCAGAAAATTTGAATTGCCGTTATCTCAACAAAAGCTGGACAGAATGAAGGCTTTGGAAATTTCAACCACTTCTTTTTTAGCCACTGCCGGTGTGGCAGGTATTGCCGGTATCGGTGCGGCATATGCTACTTATGGCGGAGTGATGGCATTGGGGGCAGCCTCAACCGGCACTGCGATTTCCGCACTCTCCGGCGTAGCCGCCACAAACGCCACTCTGGCGGCTTTGGGCGGCGGCAGTTTGGCAGCCGGCGGTTTTGGCATGGCTGGCGGAACACTTATATTGGGTTCGGTTGTCGCCGCCCCCATTCTCGCCATTGCCGGCTGGGCTTATGCTAACCACGGTGAAGAAGCCCGCTCTAAAGCAAGAGAAATCGATCGTGAAGCCAATAAAGCCGTCAAAAGCTACCACGCGGCAAAAAGCAAGCTGGAGAGAATATCGAGTTATATTTCAGAAATTGATCATCACACCCGCAAGTTATTTGCAGAATTCAAGGTAGATTACTTTGATGAACTGAAAGAAATCAGCTTTTTTCTGGAAAATGTCGAAAATAAAGAAGACAGGAAAATACACCTAGACAGCCAAGGAAATGAAATCATAAAACGTCTTGAGAATGGCTATATTTTAGCTGCGATTCTCACCGATTTGGTATTAACCCCATTATTCAAAAGTGAAACCAATGATGACGGCGAACCGGAATTGGAAAAAGACAATCTGGGTTTACCGATATTAAATGATGAAGCCTTAGATGCTGCCATTGAAAAAAAAGACAATGAGTTAGATGATTTTGAAAAATAAAAAGCAATTGTATGATTAGACAATAATGCAACCCGGAAAACCCCATGCTGAGTATTCTAACTTCCGGGTTGCACGCTATCTATTTCGCCGTATTTAACCTTTATTACAGGAAACCGCATCATGAATACCCATATCCCGAATGAGCAAGAATTTAATCCTGTGGCAGAATTACACCAAGTTATGGTAAAAAGTTTGACTACCTCTTTTGGTTTGGATTTTTTACTGTTACAGGATAAAGAGGGCGGTGATGTGGATACGGTACACAATGTCCGCAAAGGCATCTATGCAACAGACGAAGAAAAGAAAGCATATGATGACAGAGGGGATTATGATTCCAAACTTTATCATCAAGATAAAAACTATATAGAAAAGGGCAGGCAAGATAAAAAAGAACAGATTAATGGAACATTATATGACTCCTATAGCGGTCAAACCATGAAAAGCAATGATAAGCGCGATTTGGATCATATGATTTCTGCCAAAGAAATTCACGATGACCCGGGCAGAGTATTGGCAGGATTGGACGGCGTGCAATTGGCGAATCAAGAGAGCAATTTAAACTCCACTTATGAATCCATTAATCGCTCAAAAAAAGCCATGCCTGCCGATCAATTTGTGAATGAATTTTGCCCAAAGAAAGTGGAAAACCTGAGCCGACAAATAGAAAAAGACACAGCCCAATTGGCAAACATGCCAAATACAACGCCGAAACAGCGGGATCAACGCAGGAAAATGGAAAGTAAAATCAATAAAAATAAACAAGATAAAGAAAACTTTGAAGCCGTGATCAATAATAAAGAAGAATTTTTGGCAGCAGATAAAAAAGCAAGGAAAAATTATAACCAATCTGTTAATACATATTATTCCAGCTTCAAATTTTTAAAAAACAGTGGATTGGCTGCTGCCAATACCGGTTTACGAATGGGGGCTAGGCAAGCAATGGGCTTAGTGTTGGCAGAGATTTGGTTTGAATTGAAAGAAACCTTAACCGATATTTATCAGCAATGCAAACAGGGTTTTGACTTAGGTGATTTTTTACAACGTATTAAAGCCAGTTTAAAAAATATTTGGCGGCGGGTAACAAACCGCTTTAAAGACATGCTGGCTGCATTTAAAGATGGGGCTGTCGGCGGTATTCTCAGCAGCATCAACACCACTTTAATCAATATTTTCGCAACCACAGCAAAACAATCAGTCCGCCTGATTCGTGAATTATGGAATAACTTGATTCCGGTAATCAAACTTTTGGTATTTAATCCAAAAGGATTAAGCGGTGCTTCATTGGTACAAGAAGTTTTTCATATTCTGGGAGCGGGCTTGGCGGTACTCACGGGCGTTTTCATCAATGAGGCATTGAATAAATTTATGGTTGCCATACCGTTTGGCACAGAAATTTCCGCTTTTTTAAGTGCATTGATTACCGGCGTGCTTACTTTAGGCGTGGTGTATTTTCTCTACCACAGCCCAACCATGAAAAAATTATGGGCTTGGTTGGAAAACACATTGAAAAGCCAATACCAAAAAATATTGGAAGAATATCAAGCGATCAACGCCGAATTAGATCGGCATTTGCTGGAATTGGCAAAAATTGAATTTAATTTAAACACCGACGAATTGAAACAATTTTCCGACAGCTTAATAGTTGCCAATGATGAATTAGCACGTTCATCGATTTTAATCGCAGAAGCCAACCGCCGTAATTTGAATTTACCGTTTGAACCGGATAATTCGGATAGTACCCGCAGCTGGCTGGTAAAATGCTGAATCCGCCATTTCCTTGCAATCAATGTGGGCAATGTTGTCGTCATGTTCACTTCAGCAACGAAACCATTTACCTGAACCGCGGCGACGGTGTATGCCGATATTTTGATGAGGCAAGTAATTTATGCACGATTTATGCGCAGCGTCCATTGATTTGCCGTGTGGAAGATTATTACCGCATTCATTATTTGAAACAATATTCATGGGAGCAGTTTATTGAATTAAATCTAACAGTCTGCAAAACATTACAAAAAGCGGCAGATTAGTTTTCGCAGCAACAGCGCACTCAAATGAAATTGGGGTAAACCATTTTATCTAAAGGATAATAACATGATACCTATTCCGCCGCGCACTTTCCGTTGCGCCGATTGCGGCTGGTCAAAAACAGTTGAACGAAGCAGTGATGTAGTGACAGAGGGATACAATATTTTCAGCAGCTGTCCAAAATGCCGCAGTAACAATATTATTTCACACAAACACCTCAGTTTCGCGGCAATCATTGTTGATTTTTTAACGCAGTTAAAAAAGTAATGGGCTCAGTGCCGATTTTTCATGGCTGACCAATACAGGGCAGGCTTGCCATTTATGCGGTCAATTGCACATTTTTTAATGATGATTTAATTTCGCCTCCGACAAAACAATATTATTTGCATCAGCAAAAAAATCAGCCAACGACGCAGCTGATTTTTACAGATCAATCAATGATTTTATGTATATGCAAAGCTACCGGATATTTTATTCCGTTCTGCCCATTTAAGCTGCCTGAAACAACCACGGTTGCTGTGCTTTGTGTTTATTTTCAAAGGCTTTGATGTCGTCAGCGTGTTGCAAGGTTAATCCAATTTCATCTAAACCATTGAGTAAACAATGTTTGCGGTGTTCAGTGATGTCAAAAGCAAAACTTTTTCCATCAGGCGTGATCACTGTTTGCTTTTCCAAATCAATACGCAAACGATAGCCTTCTTGCGCTTCGACAGCATGAAATAAATCATCAACCGCTTCTTCGGGCAAGACAATTGGCAATAAGCCATTTTTGTAGCAATTGTTGAAGAAAATATCGGCAAACGAGGGCGCAATAACGGCACGAAAACCGTAGTCGTCCAAAGCCCACGGCGCGTGTTCACGGCTGGAGCCGCAGCCGAAATTTTTACGTGTCAGCAAAATTTGTGCGCCTTGATAGCGCGGCAAATTTAAAGAAAAATCGGGATTAAGCGGGCGTTGGCTATTGTCGATACCCGGTTCACCGTGATCTAAATAACGCCATTCATCAAAGGCATTGGGACCAAAACCGCTGCGTTTGATTGATTTCAAAAATTGTTTGGGAATAATGGCATCGGTATCAACATTGGCGCGGTCTAAAGGGGCAACCAACCCAACAAGCGTGGTAAAAGATTTCATGCGGGCTTCCTGTATCTGCTTTGATTTAAATATCTGCTTTGATTTAAAAAATTATTTTTCAATGCGTTGAAGATAAAATTAAGATGGCTTGATAAAACAGCAATCAATGGCTTATGTTGTTTACAGGCAAAGCGATTGCATTCGGCAACCATTGATATTGCAATCAACAGCATCATAAAAGTAAGCTGTTTCAACCCTCAGCCGCAATACACAACGTACTTTTCAGGCAGCCTGAAAAGCAGCAATTGGCGAGTGTAGGCAACAATACGGTAATCCATTTTTAAAGTGATTAGACCGTAAGACAGACTGCCGTGCCATTTTATAGAACCCGAAACAACCGCATTTAAAATTCAGCTTTAAAGGCTGCCTGAAAATAACAACAGCCAAAATCGCTGTGATTAAAAAAACAACGCAACGTTCTATTGCATCTTCGCTTTAACTTCTTCAGCGGTATTACTCATTGCCTGACCACCGGCTTTTAAATCCTGACCGATACCGGAAACAGTATTGCATGCAGTCAATAAAGCAGCACTCGCAACAAAAACAAACAATAATTTTTTCATCATTCTCTCCTTACGGTTGATTAAGGCAATACATATCACATCGGCATCTGCCGCACATCAATAAATCGCCCTGCTATGGCGGCAGCGGCTGCCATAGCAGGGCTGACTAAGTGGGTACGCCCGCCGTTGCCTTGACGGCCTTCAAAGTTGCGGTTAGAAGTGGAAGCGCAGCGTTCTTGCGGATTCAAGCGATCGGCATTCATTGCCAAACACATGGAACAACCCGGTTCGCGCCACTCAAAACCCGCATCAATAAAAACCTTATCCAAGCCCTCAGCTTCGGCTTGGCGTTTCACCAAACCGGAACCGGGCACAACCAATACACGACTAACATTATCGGCTTTCCTACGCCCCCTAGCAACGGCGGCGGCGGCGCGTAAATCTTCAATGCGGCTGTTGGTACATGAACCGATAAACACCACGTCAACGGCAATGTCGGCTACCAATGTATTCGGAGACAACCCCATATATTTCAACGCTCTATCCATGCCTTCTCGTTTAACAAGATCGGTTTCATCAGCAGGATTAGGCACTTTGCCGTCAATCGCAATCACCATTTCCGGCGACGTACCCCAAGTAACTTGCGGCTGAATATCAGTAGCATTGAATTTGATTACTTTATCAAACACCGCGCCCTCATCAGACACCAGCGTTTTCCAGTAAGCAACCGCTTTATCCCAATCGTTGCCTTTGGGTGCGAATGGGCGGTTTTTTACATAATCAATGGTGATGTCGTCCACCGACACCAAGCCCGAGCGCGCACCGGCTTCGATTGCCATATTGCATAAGGTCATGCGCCCTTCTACAGACAGGCTGTGTATGGTATCTCCGCCGAATTCAATGGCATAACCCGTGCCGCCTGCCGTGCCGATTTGTCCAATGATATAAAGGGCAATGTCTTTGGCAGTAACCCCTGCATTCAGGCTGCCTGAAACCTCAATCAGCATGGTTTTGGATTTTTTGGCAGTAATACACTGTGTTGCCATCACATGCTCTACTTCAGAGGTACCAATGCCGTGCGCCAACGCACCAAACGCGCCGTGTGTTGACGTATGCGAGTCGCCGCAGACCACGGTCATGCCGGGCAAAGTTGCGCCTTGTTCCGGTCCCATCACATGCACAATGCCTTGACCAATGTCTTGAAACGGAAAATACGCCAGCGCACCGAATTCTTTAATGTTTTGATCTAAGGTATCCACTTGTAATTTAGAAATCGGATCTTGAATACCCGCTTCCCAATGATCTGTGGGGGTATTGTGGTCGGCAGTAGAGACGATGCTGTCTTTGCGCCACAACACACGATTTGCCAGTTTCAAACCTTCAAAGGCTTGCGGGCTGGTTACTTCATGCACCAAATGGCGGTCAATATAGAGCAACACCGTGCCGTCGGCTTCTTCGCGGACGATGTGGCTGTTCCAAAGTTTGTCGTAAAGGGTTTGTGCGTTCATGGATTATTCTTTATTAAAGGGGATTTGTGCTGAAAAACAGCAAATTCAAATAAAACCTTTTTCAGGCAGCCTGTCATTTAAGGCAAACTCAACGCAAAAAATAAGGTATTGCCACCGCGTTTAACCAATAACGGAATATTGTTACCGGCATCTTGAACCGCTTTTTTTATTTCATCTTCATTGCTGACCAATATTTGCCCCACACGCACAATCACATCGCCGCGGCGCAAACCCGCTTTGGCGGCAATACCCGTGCTTTGTACAATATACAAGCCGCCGTGAACAGCTTGCAAGCTCAAACCCAAGGGTTCGATAGTAAAACCGGGCTGCGTTTGCGCCAGTGCACCTGCTTGCTGCGGCACGTCATCGGCAACGCTTAAATTCATGCCGTCCAAAACCACTTTGATATTTTCACTTTTGCCGCTGCGCCATACGGAAAGAGTAACTTCTTTACCGGGCGGCAAAATACCCACCATCACCGGCAAATCACTGGAATTTTTCACTTCTTCACCGTTCACGCTTTGCACAATATCACCCACTTGCAAACCGGCTTTGGCGGCGGGGCTGCCCGGTAATACCTGTGAAATCAATGCACCGCTGGCACGTGCCAAACCAAATGATTTTGCCAAATCATAAGACACTTCCTGAATAATCACACCCAAGCGGCCGCGCTCCACTTTGCCGGTGGTTTTTAATTGATTTGCCACATTCATCGCCACATCAATCGGAATCGCAAAAGAAATGCCCATAAATCCGCCGCTGCGGCTGTAAATTTGCGAATTAATGCCCACCACCTGTCCTTTAAGGTTAAATAAAGGACCGCCGGAATTTCCGGGGTTAATCGCCACATCGGTTTGAATAAACGGCGTGTAGTTCTCATCGGGCAAACTGCGTCCTTTTGCCGACACAATACCGGCAGTAACGCTGTTATCAAAACCAAACGGCGCACCAATCGCCGCAACCCATTCACCCACTTTCAAGTCTTTGGGGTTGCCGATATGCACTGCCGGTAAATTATCAGCATCAATTTTAATCAATGCGACATCGGATTGCGTGTCCATGCCAATCAATTTGGCGGCAAATTCACGCTTGTCGTTGAGCAAAACTTTAATGCTGCTCATGCCGTTTAATACGTGTGCATTGGTGAGAATATAACCATCGTTGCTGATGATAAAACCCGAACCAAAGCTGTAGCCTTCGTCTGATTCCTGCGGCACAGGCGGCATATTCGGTAATAACCGCTTGAAAAATTCATAAAACGGATCGTTTTCCGGATACCGGTTTTGATCGCCGCTCTGAACATTGCCGGCGGCGGTGCTACGTGAGGCTTGAATATTCACCACAGCCGCACCTTCTTGCGCCACCAGCTGGGTAAAGTCAGGCAAAAGCATAGATACGGCATTACCATTTGCCTCACCGGGCGGTATGGTTTGCACAAAACCTGCGTCTGAAGCAGCCGGTGATTCTTTGTTATTCGGCTGATTTATTTTGTCGCAAGCACCCAAACCCAGCAGAGCAAAAATGGCAATTAAAGCTATTTTTTTATTATTTATCATATTGTTAATCCTCGGTAAATTGCGTACCATCATGTGTGTTTTGCTGCCCGATAAAAGCAATAACGGCAAGCATCAGCAACGCGTCATTGTATCGAAAAGATTTTTTTGATACAACGGCTTAATCTTTCAGGCAGCCTCTACGGTTTTAGCGGCATATTCACACAAATCATCTATCAAACACTGTTCACACAATGGCTTGCGGGCTTTACACACATAACGCCCGTGCAAAATCAGCCAATGATGCGCATTCAATAAATAGGGTTTGGGAATAACTTTTAATAATTTATCTTCCACTTCACGCACGGTTTTACCGGGAGCCAAACGCGTTCGGTTGGCCAAACGGAAAATATGGGTATCCACCGCCATGGTCGGTTCACCGAAAGCCGTATTCAAAACCACATTGGCGGTTTTCCGCCCCACACCGGGCAAGGCTTCCAAGTCTTCACGGCAGCGAGGCACTTCACCGTGGTGTTTTTCCACCAAAATACGGCATGTTTGTATGACATGACGCGCCTTGGTTTGGTATAAACCAATGGTTTTAATGTAATTTTTTAACTTATCCTCACCCAAATCCAGCATCGCCTGCGGACTATCGGCAACAGCAAACAAAGGCGCAGTGGCTTTGTTTACCGACACATCAGTTGCTTGTGCCGACAGCAATACGGCAATCAGCAGTTCAAACGGATTGCGGTACACCAGCTCAGTAGTCGGGTGTGGATCGGCTGCCTGAAAACGGGCGAAAATTTGTTCACGTTTTTGCTGATTCATGCCTCTTGTCCTGCAACTTTACGGTTGCCGATGCCGAAATTGCCACGGCGGCACGGCTTGGTTTGATTGCCACAAGCCCGCTCGTGCGGCTTGTGCCTGTGTTTGAATGCGTTGATAAACCGCATAGTCCCAATCATTTTGTTCGCGTTTGGCAATACTTTTGTAGTGCCAAGCCCAGCCGTTTTCAATCAGCCACGCATTAATGTCTTCTTTATTTAACACAATTTTAGCGATTTCCCGTTGATATTGATCTTTGCCAAAATACACCACATCAACACGTTTTCCTTGAACTTTGCCGCGCAAAGCATCACGTGCGGCAAAACCGCCTGCTTGCTGTAATTCGGGCGCATCAATATACGCCAAGCGAATTTTGTGCGTGTAGCCCTTGTCATCACGCACCCGCAAGGTATCGCCGTCGTGTACCGACAATACTTTGCCGCTGTAATCAATACGCAAAGCGGTTACAACGTTTTGCGCGGCGGTTTTAACGGTATCCCACTTTGTTTGCGCAGAAAGCAACGCACTGCACAGCATGACGGCAATACAAAAAAGGCAATGGTATTTTCTGAATCTGAATAAAGACAAAACGTTCAAACGGCAAACCTTTTTTTCTTATGGCGGCTGATGGCTTCAATTAACAAGGTATGCGGCAATTGTACCGCAGCGGCGGCAGACAACATGATGCCCAATCCTGAAGAAATCAAGTCTTGCCTGTTTCAATCCGATAATAGCCGTTACAATAACCGCCCCTCTACCAACAGGCTACCTGAATAACATGAAAATCGTGATTCTTGGCTGCGGACAAGTCGGTTCTACTGTAGCACAAAATTTGGCGGTTATTCCCAACAATGACGTTACCATTATTGATGTTGATGAAAATACACTGAAAAACCTAAGCAACAAACTTGATGTGCAAACCATTTTGGGCAATGCCGCTTCGCCCGTTATTTTGGCATCTGCCGGTGCCAATGACGCCGATTTACTGTTGGCACTGACACGCAGCGATGAAACCAACTTGGTTGCCTGTAAAATTGCCGCCACTTTGTTTAACGTTCCCGGTTGTGTGGCACGCATCCGCCGCAGTGAATATTTGGAATACAAAACCGGACTTGAAGACCACCCCACAAGTTTGAGTTTGTTTGATATAACCGAATCCATCAATCCGGAACAATTGGTAACCGAACAATTGGTTGGTTTGTTAAAACACACGGGTTCTTTGCAAGTATTGCGTTTTGCCGATGATAAGGTACGCATGGTTGTGATGCGGGCAACAAAAGGCGGCTTGTTGGTGGGCAAGCCCCTGTCGGATATTCCTGCACACTTACCCGTTGGCGTGGATTGTCAAATTTGCGCGGTGTACCGCAACAATCGATTGATTATTCCTTCAGCTCAAACCGTATTGATTGAAGGCGATGAAGTCTTTTTCCTCGCCGCCACTGACCGTGTATCGGAAGTGATGCGTGAACTGCGTCCCGACGGTCAGCGCACCCGCCGAGTCATGATTGCCGGCGGCGGCAATATCGGTTTCAGACTGTCCAAACAAATAGAAAATGATTTTGACATCAAAATCATCGAATTAAATCCCAAACGGGCTGAATGGCTGGCTGAAAACTTAAACAGCACTTTGGTGCTGCAAGGCAGTGCCACCGACGAATCTCTGCTGGAAAATGAATATATTGATGAAATTGATGTCTTTTGCGCCCTCACGAACGATGATGAAAACAACATCATGTCGGGCATGTTGGCAAAAAATCGCGGTGCAAAAAGAGTAATGTCATTAATCAACCGCTCCAGTTATGTGGATTTACTGGAAGGCAACACCATTGATATTGTGATTTCACCGCATTTAATCACCATAGGATCAATTCTCACGCATGTGCGCCAAGGCGATATTGTGGTGGTTCACCCTTTGCGGCGTGGTGAGGCGGAAGCCGTGGAAGTGGTGATACACGGCGACAAACACACGTCCCGTTTAATTGGACGCGCCGTAGAAGAGCTGGTGCTGCCTGAAGGTTGTTACGTGGGCGCGGTCGTGCGCGGCAACGAAGTATTTATGGGACACAAAAACACAATACTGGCAGACGGCGATCATTTAATTTTCTTTATGTCCCGCCGCCATGCCATTCACGAGTTGGAAAAATTGATTCAAGTAAAAATCGGCTTTTTTGGTTAGATTCGATTGAATTATCAAGGCTTAAAATATGTACAAAATTGCGCCCATTATTCACGTTATTGCCAAAATCGGCTTTTTGTTTTGCCCGATATTATTGATTCCGGCATTGGTGTCGCTGCGGTATCACGACGGTGTTTTTTCGGCTTTCGGCAGCGCGGCATTGATTACCTTATTGCTGTCTTTTGCCGCTTGGTTATTAACCATACGCCACCGCCGAGAAATGCGTACCCGTGATGGTTTTACATTGGTGTTTTTAATGTGGATTGGTTTTTCAGTATTGGCGTCTTTGCCCTTTTATTTATTTTTGCCGAATTTAAGTTTTACCGATGCGTTTTTTGAAGCCATTTCCGGTTTAACCACCACCGGTGCCACCATTTTTACTGATTTAAACCACCTTGCGCCCTCTTTGAATTTTTGGCGGCACATGCTCAATTGGCTGGGCGGCATGGGCATTATTGTATTGGCAGTCGCCATTTTGCCGATGCTGGGCGTAGGCGGTACACAGCTGTTCAAAGCAGAAATTCCCGGCATTAACAAAGACAGTAAAATGGCACCGCGTATTTCACAAACGGCCAAAAATCTGTGGATTATCTATGTATTTTTCACCTTAATCACCTTTATTGCCTTGCGTTTGGCGGGTATGGGCTGGTTTGATGCCATTTGCCATGCCATGTCGGCGTTTTCTCTGGGCGGTTTTTCCACTTACGACAACAGCATTGCGCACTTTAATTCCATTGCCATCGAAATTGTTTTGTCAATTGCATCCATCATCGGTGCCATTAACTTTACCAACCACTTTTATGCTTTCCGTCACAAAACCCTGCGCCACTACTGGCAAGATGAAGAAGTACGCACCACTTTAACCTTGCTTTCAGCCAGCATTGTGGTGATTGCTTTGTATTTGTGGTTTAAGGATTTTTACAGCTTAGGTGAATCATTTCGCCACGTGGGTTTTAATGTTATCTCCATTGCATTGGCAAATGGCTATGCCAGTGTGGATTTTGCCCTGTGGCCGCTGGTTGCTTCGTTATGGATGTATTTTTTGGCAAACATCCTCGCCAATGCCGGTTCTGCCGGCGGCGGTATCAAAACCATACGCGCCATTGTGCTGTTTAAATTCAGTCTGCGCGAAATGATGATTATGATGCACCCCAACGCTGTGCGCACCGTTAAAATCAACGGTAAAAATATTTCCGACCGCATTGCATTGACGGTATTGGCATTTATTTTTGTGTACTTTATGACTGTAGTAATGTTCACCTTTTTGCTGATGATAAGCGGCTTGGATTTTATTTCTTCGATGACCGCAGTCATCGCCTGCATCACCAACGCCGGGCCGGGTTTGGGCGCAGTCGGTCCTGCCGGCAACTATGCTTTATTGTCTGACCTGCAAAAATGGTTGTGCACCGCCGTGATGCTGCTCGGACGGTTGGAAATTTTCACCGTATTTATCTTGTTTACACCCGCATATTGGCGCAAATAAAGGCTGCCTGAAAAAGCCATTAATCGTGTTAATGTCTTTCAGGCAGCCCAAAACAAACCGATAACAATTGCCTAAATAGTTTTAATAAATGGGTTAAATCAATTTAATCCATTTATCGCTTTATGCTTCATCGGGTTTGTGAAACACCCATGATGCCGCCACCGACAAAATCAATGCCGTAAAAATAACCGCCAAAGAAATGGTTACCGGAATATGAAACCAATGCGAAATCAGCATTTTGACACCAATAAAAGTCAGCACAAACGCCAAGCCGTATTGCAGATAAGCAAATCGTTCCACCACATTGGCAAGCAAGAAATACATGGCACGCAAGCCCAACACGGCAAATAAATTAGAAGTCAGCGCAATAAACGGATCGGTGGTTACCGCAAAAACGGCAGGAATGCTGTCCACGGCAAAAATCACATCGCTTAGCTCCACCATAATCAACACCAATAACAATGGTGTGGCAAGCCGTTTGCCGTTTTCAATGGTAAAGAATTTTTCTCGGTCTAAATTTTTACTGATGCGCATGTGGCGAGTCAGCCATTGAATAAGGCGATTGTGTTCAAAATCCGGATCTTCTTCTTTTGACGGCACCATCATTTTCAAGCCGCTGTATATCAAAAATGCACCGAAAAAATACAGTATCCATTTAAATTCACCCACCAATACCGCACCGAAACCCACTAAAATGGTACGTAAAATAATCGCACCAAACACGCCATACAGCAATACGCGATGCTGATACGCGGCAGGAATTTTGAAATAGCTGAAAATCATCACAAACACAAAAATATTGTCCACCGCCAATGATTTTTCCAGCACATACGCCGTGATAAACAGCAAAACATGATCTCGCGCCGATTCTGAACCAATGGCGGGGTTATCTGCGAACCTGAAATACAGCCACAATGCAAACGCCATAGATACCGTTACCCAAGTCACACTCCATATCAAAGCCTCTTTAGTGCTGACTTTATGTACACCTTCTTTTTTTAATGCCAGCATATCAATGGCAATCATCACCAAAATAACGGCAAAAAATACCGCATAAAACATCGGAGTACCCACAGTGTGTACGTGGTGTTGCATGGTGTTGTCTTTCGTTAATCAATTGAATAAAATAAAATTTTCATTCTGAGCCACTGTAAAAAAAGACTGCTGTAACAGCAGTCTTTTTCAGGCAACAAACGATTACCCCCGTTTGAACATATTGCCGAATTTCTGGTTGAATTTATCCACTCGTCCGGTTGAGTCAACAATTTTCTGTTTGCCGGTATAGAAAGGATGGCATTCAGAGCAAACCTCAATATTGAAGTGGTCTTTTCCCATTGCTGAACGGGTAGTGAATGTATTGCCGCAAGAGCAGGCAATGGTTACATCGTGGTAATCGGGGTGAATATCGGTTTTCATCAAAAATCCTTTCGGTCAGCGGGCACAGGGGTTTTGCCTGCGCTTCATTAGCAATCATGGCGAATAGCCAAACGTTGGATTATACACAAATATTCTTTGCCAATCAAGTTGGCAGCAGATGGTCTCATTCTGCTTTCGCAACATCACTCATTAACACTGTTCCTGCCAAATAATCATACAAAAATTGACGTTGCAGATTAAAAAAAGCAAAGCCCCAAGGCAAAATCCACCACAGTAATGCCGCAAATACTGCCTGTTTGGCGGCAATATCCGCATGGCGTAATGCCCAATAAGCCAATAATGGTATCAGCACCAAAAACAAACACGCCCAAATAAAACGCATACGCAGCTGCAATCTGTTTGGCGGTTGCCCTGCCGTATTTTGCAAATGAATACGCCATACTTTCATTGGTAAAGTTTGCCCGCGCCGCCAATTGGTTTGGCAATACCACCACCAAGCGGCCAGAAAAGACACGCTCACCGCCAATTTAGCCAACACGGGAACATCGGGCAAAAATGTAACCAATACACCGCTGAACACCGCCGCTGCCGCACTTACTGCCGCCAGCAGCAAACCTTCGTAGCACAGTGCAGCAAAACGGCGTTTCAGTGAAGCAGGCGCAGAATACAACATATTATTTCTTCTGTTTATTTTAAAAATCGATATTAAAACAATTGGTTATTTCAAACCCAAAACATCTTGCATATCAAATAAACCTTGACGGCATTGCCTCAACCACACAGCCGCACGGACAGCACCGTTGGCAAAAGTAGCACGGCTGGAGGCTTTGTGGGTAATTTCCACACGCTCACCATCAGCGGCAAAAAGTGCCGTATGATCGCCCACAATATCGCCGCCGCGCACAGTAGCAAAGCCAATGGTTTTCGGATCACGCGCACCGGTTTGTCCTTCCCGCCCGTAAACCGCACATTGTTTCAAATCACGTCCGAGTGTATCGGCAATCACTTCACCCATGCGCAAAGCAGTGCCGGATGGCGCATCAACTTTGTGCCGATGGTGTGCTTCAATGATTTCGATGTCGTATCCCTCATTTAAAACTTTGGCAGCGGTTTGCAGCAAGGCAAAAGTCAGATTCACGCCCACGCTGAAATTGGGCGCGGATACCACGCCGATTTTTTGAGCAGAAGCGGCAATCCGTGCCTTGCCTGCGTCATCAAAACCGGTGGTGCCAATCACCATATTCACTGCATATTGTTCGCAAACTGACAAATGAGCCAAGGTACTGTCGGTGCGTGAAAAATCAATCAATACATCACAGTTGCGTACCACTGCGTCAACATCACTGCTGACAACAACATTGGTTTGCAAGCCGACAGCAAAACCAGCATCCATGCCAAGCGCGGGCGATTGATCATGCTCCAATGCACCGCTCAAAACACAATCGGTTCGGCGGGCAATGGCTTCCACCAAAGCACGTCCCATACGTCCATTGACACCGGCAACAGCAATTTTTAATACAGGTTCAGACATGGCGGTTCAGTACTTTCTTTCATTTTTATCTGATTGAATAACAAAATTATCATTACAACGATTTGCCCGTATCGGCTGCGGGAGCAATTTTAGGCATTGCATCACCGCTGAATTCAGTTAATACATCTTCTTCATTGAAAAATAAGGTGAGTGAACGCTCTTCTTCAACCACACCGTTTCGTGAAACGGTAAACACATAATCCCAGCGATTGCGGTGAAGTGGGTCTCGCAATAGCGGTGTACCCAGCAATATTTGCACTTGCTGGCGAGTCATACCGATTTTGAGTTGGCGCAGCGCATCGGCATCCAACTCATTACCTTGTATTACTTGCAGTTTGTAGGAAGGAAAATTCGACACCCGATCGGCGGAACACGCACTCAAACCCAGAGCCAATACGACCGATAAGCAAAGACTTTTGTTCACGGAAAACCTCAATTCAGAAGAAAGCGGCAACCGCACCTTGCCAGACAAGAATGAAGTGCAATCACCCAAAAATGTGCGTATTATAACGGCTATTGACCAATATGGGACGATTGTCCATGAATGAAAACATTACCCAATTAAAAGACAGCGGCTTGAAAATCACCGGACCGCGATTAAAAATTTTGGATTTGTTTGAAACCCGTCCTGATGAACACATGAGCGCAGAAGACGTGTACCGTGTTTTGCTGGAAGAAGGCATTGAAATTGGTGTAGCTACCATTTACCGCGTGTTAATGCAATTTGAGCAAGCGGGTATTTTGCTGCGCCACCACTTTGAAACCGGCAAAGCCATCTACGAATTAAACCGCGGCGGGCATCACGACCATATTGTGTGTATTAAATGTGGCAAAATCACTGAATTTTGCAATAACGAAATCGAAGTCCTGCAGAAAAAAATTGCCAAAGACAACGGTTATCGAATTGTGGACCACGCGCTTTATATGTATGGCGTATGTACTGATTGTCAGCAGCAAGGAAAATATAATAAATTTTAACGTTTTCAGGCTGCCTGAAACAGTATTACCGATCAATGCTTTCATATTACTTATTAGCCGATTATAAATAACCCTTCAGGGCGGTAGCCTAAAAATCGGTGAGTCAATTTTTGTGTCATCACCGCGCAGTATGAATTTTTCAGTATCTTGTGCTGATAGATGCGGCGGCATAACCGCAAACTTTTAAATTCTGCAAAAGAGGAAATAACAATGTGGAGTATTATTTTAATGTTGGTACTGCTGGGTGTCGCTGCTTATTGGCGGGCCGGCGGCTGGACTATGGCAGTTGCCGCCATTGTTGGTTTGGCTTTGGGCGGCGGTAGCCTTTGGTTTGTGGGTGCAGTATTGGTGGCAGTCATCGCCGTATTGTGTTGTTACCCGACGGTGCGCCGTTTCATCACCGAACCGATTTTTGCTCTGTTCAAAAAAGTAACACCCGCCATGTCAGAAACCGAGCAAGAAGCCATCAATGCCGGCACGGTTTGGTGGGACGGTGAATTGTTTTCAGGTAGCCCAGACTTCAATCAATTACGCGCCTACCCCAACCCCGTATTAAGTGAAGAAGAGCAAGCATTTCTGGATGGTCCGACAGAAGTTCTGTGCCAAATGCTCAATGACTGGGACATTACCCATACTCGCCGTGATTTACCGCCTGAAGTGTGGCAATTCATCAGAAACAATGGCTTTTTGGGCATGATTATTAAAAAGAAATATGGCGGCTTAGAATTTTCCAATTATGCCCATGCCAAAGTGGTTACTAAAGTTGCCACGCGTTCCGCTACCGCCGCAGTAACGGTGATGGTGCCGAATTCTTTGGGACCGGGTGAGTTATTACAACACTACGGTACAGACGCCCAAAAAGACTATTATTTACCGCGCTTGGCGAAAGGCATTGATATTCCCTGCTTTGCCTTAACCAGCCCTTATGCCGGCTCTGATGCCAACAATATTCCCGATTTCGGCGTGGTGTGCAAAGGTGATTTTACCGACCCCATCAGCGGTGAAGAGCGCAAAGATATTCTCGGTATTCGCGTGTCATGGGAAAAACGCTGGATTACCTTAGCTCCGATTGCCACCGTATTGGGGCTGGCATTCAAAATGTACGATCCCGATGGTTTATTGGGCGATAAGAAAGACATTGGCATCACCTGCGCCTTGGTGCCAACACAAGTAGCGGGTGTGAACATTGGGCGGCGGCATTACCCTGGCGGTTGCGTGTTTATGAACGGACCAACTTGGGGCAAAGACGTATTTATTCCGCTGGATTATGTCATCGGCGGCGTGGAATACGCAGGGCGCGGCTGGCAAATGCTGATTGAATGCCTGTCGGTTGGCCGTTGCATTTCTTTGCCTGCCAATTCTGTGGCAGCCGGCAAAACAGCCAGTTATACCACTGCTTTGTACGCCCGTATCCGAGATCAATTTGGGTTGCCTATTGGTCGGTTTGAGGGTGTTGATGAAGCCATTGCCCGCATCGGTGCATATACCTATCAAATGGAAGCGGCACAAGACTTGGCGCTCACCGCCTTAGATTTGGGCGAAAGACCAAGCGTGATTTCAGCAATACTGAAATACCACAACACCGAACGTTACCGCAAAGTAATCAACGATGCCATGGACGTACACGGCGGACGCACCGTGGTTTTGGGACCGCGCAACTATTTGGCGGGCGGCTACCAAAGCATACCGATTGCCATTACCGTAGAAGGCGCAAACATTCTTACCCGCAGCCTGATGATTTTCGGACAAGGAGCAATTCGCTGCCACCCGTTTGTATTAAAAGAAATGCAAGCGGCGCAAAGCAACGATTTCAAATCTTTTGATCAATTGCTTACCGATCACATTCACTTTGCGTTTTGTAACAGCTACCGCAGTTTTTGGCTGGGCTTAACCAACGGCTATTTCAGCAAATCCCCCACACGGGGTGTAACTGCCCCGTATTACAAACAAATGACACGTCTTGCTGCCAACTTTGCCCTGCTGGCAGACATGTGCATGTTGAGTTTGGGCGGCAAACTGAAATTCAAAGAAAAATTATCTGCACGTTTGGGCGATGTGTTATCACAACTCTACATCTGCAGTGCCGTACTGAAACGTTTTGAACGCGATGGTAGCCCCAAAGCCGATGAACCATTAATGCGTTATGCCGCTCAACAAGCCTTGTACGATGCGCAAACCGCCATTGACGGCGTATTAAAAAACCTGCCCTTGCGCCCCTTGGCATGGAAACTGCGCATACTCATTTTACCGCTTGGTTTACACATCACCCCGCCAAGCGACAAATTGGGCAGTGAAACAGCAAAAGTGATGATGCAAGGCGATGATACCTTGGCTCGGCTGACTCAAGGCATGTTTATACCAAAAGACGAAAGCGATCCTGTGGGCGTGTTAAAAACCGCACACGAAGCCGTTATTGCCGCCGAACCCACAGAGAAAAAACTGCACAAAGCACTGCGCAGCGGCGAATTAACTGCACCATCACCTGCCGCTCAATTGCAAGAAGCATTGGATAAAGGATTGATAACACAAGAAGAGTTTGAACAGCTTACTCGCTCACGCCAATTGAAACGCGATTGCATTATGGTGGACGACTTTGATATGCAGTTACAGCAACACGATACTGACTTACTTAACCGCCATGTGTTCTAAATCAACTAATTGATTATTCTGAAAACTTCCAACGCTGTTGGAAGTTTTCCTGTTTTTTTATTGAAGCATTTTTCAAGAAACTGACGGTATCATTTTAATGAAAGAAAACGATGAGTCATAAAATTCGTATCGTTTTTCGTGGAGAAATAATTGAAGGAAAAGCGAAAGCAGAAGTTAAAGCGCATGCTGCCCAATTATTTAAAATTTCACCTGAACGGATTGATCGGATTTTTTCCGGCAAACCGATTGTGTTGAAAAAAGATCTATCGGCAGATGAGGGGTTGCGTTACCAAAATGCACTGGAAAAAATTGGTATGCGTGCTCATATTGAAACAATGGAAGAAATATTGAAACCAGTAAATACATCTTCACAATCGCACAATAAAAAAGAGGCGAACTCTATTTCGAGGGCGTTCAAAATTCTGTGTCAGTGTTAAATCCTACAGTTTGATTATATCATCGAGTCTTCCTTCGAAATAAATGGAAAATTGGCTGACCGCCTGCCCCCAATTCTGTATGGGCATCGTCCATTTTTCTGATGCCTTATTGATGCCGACATACAAAAGCTTCAGCAGACTGTCCTCATTGGGAAACGCACCTTTGGTTTTGGTCAGCTTGCGGAATTGACGGTGTACCGCTTCCACCGCATTGGTGGTGTAAATCGGTTTGCGTATCGCTTCAGGATAACGGAAATACGCCGACAAAAGCGGCCAT
>NZ_JQKE01000022.1 GCF_000745895.1 Stenoxybacter acetivorans DSM 19021
GTTCATGTGTATTTCCTTCCCTGTTCTGAAAACGCATACGCTTTGCCGCAGTCATTCGCTTAAAATGCCGCTGACCCGGTATGTTGATTTGTTTGTTGTTGAAACTGTTTGCGCTTTCACCACAAAACACAACAATAAATAACATTTACTCTAATCGCTTTGTCGGTGATTTTCTTTGATGTAGGACAAATTAAGTGTACTTTGATTTTAATTTTACACCTTGAAGATCGAATTAAAAAAAACCGTGCCGCCCAAAGCCATTTATCCAAACGCATAGTGTTGTTATGCGTTTGTGCCTGTCATTAATTTTTGTCGTTAAATTGATTGAATACGCAATATTATAGCTAAAACACTATTCTCCACATATAGATACGACTTTTTATTCTGGTTTCTGTCATGTAAACATGCAAGGCTTGATTGTTTCGGATTGCTGCGTTTTGCTGGACTCAGTATAAATCATTTTGCCGTCTGAGATTATTTTAAAGAAACCCCGCCGATTATTTGGCAGGATTTCCGATTGGCTTGCCGAACCGCAATCCGACTTTTTACTCCGCTTTCAGGCAGCCTGATTGTGCCATGGAAACCGCGTTGTCTTTGGTAACAATAAAATGATCCAAAAGACGAATATCCAGTAAATTCAAAGCCTTTTGCAAACGGTGTGTAAATGCAATGTCTTCGGCAGAAGGCACGGCGTGTCCGCCCGGGTGATTGTGTGCCACGATAACGGCGGCGGCGTGCTGCCTTAGTGCCAATGCGGCAATTTCGCGCACATACACTGTGTTGGCATTGACTGTACCGCGCGTTAATTCTTCCGTATGCAGCAATTGGTTTTGCTGGTTTAACAGCAAAGCCAAGCTTACTTCCACTTTTTCGTGTCCGATACGCAAACGCAAATAATCCGCCACCGTTTTAGGGCGGTTAAAAATCGGGGTTTGCGTTATTTCTTCCGACAACAACCGCTTGCCAATTTCGCGCACCACCGCAAATTGGGTAAAACTCGCCATGCCCATGCCCTTGCAAGCACACAATGCTGCCGAATCTGCTTGGAATAAAGCACTTAACCCGCCGAAATGGCTGAGTAAATCCCGCGCCAGTGCCACTGCGCTGCAACCTTGGATACCGGTGCGCAATAAAATTGCCAGTAATTCTGCATCGCTCAATGACGATGCACCCAATGTCAATAATTTTTCACGCGGCCGCTCGCTCGTTGGCCAGTCTTTGATGCTCATTACGCACCTTTCAGATTGGAATAACAGCGGCAACCAAAACAACAAAAGCGAGCTTTCCCAATCACTCGCTTTCATTTCGTTCAACCATTTTAAACAACGATTTAAACAGCAAATTACCGCGTTACGTACCGCTTTTCGCGATAACAATTGATGCGTTATCAGTCTTTTCAGGCTGCCTGAAAAACTGTGTCTGTCGTAAATATAGCTGTACTATTATTTTTTCAAAAAAGAAAACATAGCCTATTCACAGATTTCAGATAATTAGCCGTAATTTTTCTGGCTAGTCGTTTTGAAAAATTTAATAGTTTAGCTATAAGCAAGCTGCGGCAAATCGTGTTTTACCGAAATGGCCTCAGCTGCGTTTTGTTAAATCAATCAAGCCGATGCGTCAAAACCCGCGTCTTCCACGGCATTGACCAAAACCGACACATTGGTTTGGGCTTCATCAAAAACAATGTCGGCGCGCTCTGCTGCCAAATCCACAGCGGCACTCTGTACGCCGTTTACTGCTTCAAGAACACGGACTACGGTTTTGGCGCAGCCTTGGCAAGTCATGCCGCTGATATTTAAACTAATGTTTTTCATAATGATTATTCCAATTTTGTTTGGTATTGTGTTAATGGGTATTCATGCGTGATTACGAACGAGCCAATACCGCGGTGGCAAGATAGGTTTTCACTCCGGAAACGATTGACAACGCGGTTTGTTGGCGAAATTGGGTGCTGCCCAAAAGTTTTTCTTCGGTGGGGTTGGAAATAAATGCCGTTTCCACCAATATCGAAGGAATGTCGGGGGCTTTCAAAACCGCAAAATTCGCTTGGTTCACAGTGTTGTTGTGCAGTTTATTGATTTTACCCAACGCGTTCAATACGCCTTTGCCGAGCTTTAAGCTGTCGTTTACCGTAGCGGTTTGCGTCAAATCAAATAATGTATTATTAACGTGTTTGTCAGCGGAATAACTCACGCCGCCGATTAAATCGGCGTTGTTTTGGGTTTGTGCCAAATATTTGGCGGCGGCATTGGTTGCGCCTTTTTGGCTGATGGCGTAAACGCCTGTGCCGCGTGCGGCAGGATTGGTGAATGCGTCGGCGTGAATTGAAATAAAGACATCGGCTTTCAATTTACGTGCTTTGGCAACACGCACTCCCAAGGGAATAAACACGTCTTCGTTGCGGGTTAAATAGGTTTTATAGCCCAATTCATCCAAACGTTTCTTGGTTTCACGGGCAATTGCCAACACCACGTCTTTTTCACGCAAACCGGAAGGTCCAATCGCGCCCGGGTCTTCGCCGCCGTGCCCGGGGTCAAGCACAATAATCGGTTTGCGGTAAAAATTTTTCGGGCTGATAAAAACAGGCGTGTCTTCCGGTATTTCAGGCGGAGCGGGGCGAACGGGCGGTGTGGGTGCTTGGGCAACGGTGGTTTTATCGGTGATTTTACTGGTGCCGTCGCTGTTGATTTTGCCTCGGTTGTAGTCTTGCAGCAAAGCCATTAAAGGGTCGGCTTCTTCTTGCTGCGTTGCGCTCGGGTAAAGGTCAATCACCAAGCGGTTTTTGAAATCGGCAACGGGCTTGAGCGCGAATACCTGCGGATTGACACTGGCTTTCAAATCCATCACCACACGCACTGTGTTTTCGTTGAATTGTCCGATGCGCACGCTACCGATATAGGGGTCAAACGGCAATACTTTTTGCGGCAGACTTTGCAAAACCGTATTGATACCAATGCCCTGTAAATCCAAAACCAATCTGCCCGGATTGGTTAAAGCAAAATATTTGTATTCAATGGGCAGGTCTGATTCCAGCGTTAAACGTGTGTAAGCATTTGCCGGCCAAATCCGCACCGCCGTTACGTCTGCGGCAGCAGCCGTATTCGCCCGCAAAAACGGCGATAAGCCCAACAACAGGCTGCCTGAAGAAAATTTCAACAAAGCCCTGCGGCTGATTGTTTTCATACAACATCTCCCCCGATATTGTTCGGCAGTGCAGTCAGACAATTTTGCCCCGCCGGCGTTTGGGCATCAAAGTGCAGCAAGCGGCCGTTTTCATGGTGGGTGAATTGAATCAATACATCGGCATCAGGAACATAATCGCCGCCCAATTTCGCCCATTCAATAAAATTCAGCGCGTGTTCGGTGAATAAATCATCTAAGCCCGCATCTTGCCATTCTTCCGGGCTTTGGAAACGGTATAAATCAAAATGATTTACTGCCGTTTCAGGCAGCCGATACGTTTCCACCAGCGTATAGGTTGGGCTTTTCACTGCGCCTGTATAGCCCAAACCGCGCAGAATACCGCGCACAAATGTGGTTTTACCCGCACCCAAATCGCCGTTTAAACACACCAGCAAGGGTGCCTGCAAGTGCGCTGCCCACGCGCTACCGAATGCCGAAAGAGCCGCTTCATCGGGCAGAAAAAATGCGTGTTTATCGTGTTCATGCAGTGCAGCCATAGCAAGCCATTGAGTGCGCCGATTAAGGCATTTGGTAAATTTTTTTAGTTTTAACACGAAAAAAACCAAACGACAATAGCAAAACGGTGTATCGCCGAACACATTCGGCTACAATACCCGCCTTTATCTGCTTGCCTGAAACGGATAAATGTGTTTTTCAGGCAGCCTTTACTCATACGAAATCCCATCTATAATTGGCGTGTGAACACAATGAATGCCTTGCAACAAAAACCGATAGGCGTATTCGATTCGGGCGTGGGCGGTTTAACCGTGGTGCGCGCCTTAATGGAACGTTTACCCAATGAAAACATCATTTACTTCGGCGATACCGCGCGCGTGCCGTATGGCGTGAAATCGCGCCACACCATCGAAACCTACACCGAACAAATTGTGTCGTTTTTATTGGAACACGATGTCAAAGCCTTGGTGATTGCCTGCAACACCATTGCCGCCGTTGCCGGACAAAAAGTACGTCAAATGGCAGGCGCGATGCCAGTGCTGGACGTTATCAGTGCGGGGGCAACCGCCGCATTGGCAGTAACCCGCAATCAAAGCATCGGCGTTATGGCAACGTCCACAACCGTAAACAGTAACGCCTACGCCCGCGCCATTCACGCCCAAAATCCGCAGGCACGGATTTTATCGCAAGCCTGCCCTCTGCTTGTGCCGCTGGTGGAAGAAGGCTGGCTGGATCACGAAGTAACCCGCTTAACGGTGCGCGAATACCTCAAACCTTTATTGGCGGAAGACGGCGTGGACACCTTGGTTTTGGGCTGTACCCATTATCCTTTGCTCAAGCCGCTGCTCAAACAAGAAGCCCCGCGTGTTACTCTGGTTGATTCAGCCATTACCACCGCCGAAGCCGCCGCCCGCGCCTTAGATGCCGCCAATTTGCGCAATCCGAACACCACAGGCGCAGACTACCGTTTTTATGTAAGCGACATTCCCTTGCGCTTTCAAACCATCGGCGAGCGTTTTTTGGGACGCAGTTTAGAGCAATTGGAAATGGTATCGCTGGGCTAAAGGACAAAAAAACAGGGCAGCAATATGAAAAAAATCGTTATTTTAATTTCAGGACGCGGCAGCAATATGCAAGCGGTTGTCAACGCCGATATTGCGGGCGCGGAAATTGCCGCTGTTATCAGCAACCAACCTGATGCGGCGGGTTTGGCGTGGGCAGCGGAACGCGGATTGACAACGGCGACGGTGAATCACCGTGATTATGCCAATCGCGAAGCATTTGATGCGGCATTGATGCGGGTGATAGACGCGCATCAACCCGATTTGGTGTTGCTGGCGGGTTTTATGCGGGTTTTAACCGCTGATTTTTGCCGCCATTACCAAAACCGTTTAATCAATATTCACCCCTCACTGCTGCCCGCGTTTACCGGCTTACACACCCACCAACGCGCCATAGATGCCGGCTGCCGCATTGCCGGCTGCACCGTACATTTTGTTACCGCCGAACTGGATTGCGGTCCCATCATCGCACAAGCCGCCGTACCGATATTGGACGGCGACACCGCAGACACCTTGGCGGCACGGGTATTGACAGCAGAACATCAAATATTGCCGCAAGCGGTGGCTGATTTTGTTTCAGGTAGCCTGAAAATTGACGGCAGCCGTGTGTTGAATCACCGCAGCAGTCAAATCCACAATATCGGCAATACAACCGTATTGTCGGTGTGAATAAATATCAATAAAATCAGCAGACACAATAAAATCAAATGAAAGCACATCAAATGCGCGAAGACCATACCATTCAAAAAGCCGACCAACATCAATTATCCATGTCGGTGTTGATGACTCCCTCTATGGCGAATTTCAACGGCAATGTTCACGGCGGCGATTTATTGAAACTACTTGATCAAGTGGCTTATGCTTGTGCCAGCCGCTATTCGGGCGAATACGTGGTTACTTTATCGGTGGACAAAGTAACCTTCAAAGAAGCCATTCATGTGGGTGAAATGGTTACTTTCTGGGCATCGGTGAATTATGTCGGCAGAACTTCTATGGAAGTCGGCATTCGCGTGGAAGCACAGAATATTCAGCGGCGCAGTATCCGTCACACCAACAGTTGCTATTTCACCATGGTGGCGGTGGATCAACACGGCAAACCGGTACCGGTGCAACCCTTGTGCTTGGCAACCGATGAACAGCGGGTGCGCTTTGAAGCCGCTGAAAAACGCCGTGCCGAACGTTTAAGATAGCCTTAGGCATCACTCGGATAAAAGTCATCCGAAAGTCACTTATTTGTCATGAATTTGACTTACAATACATCAGTTTCAGCTCGCCGAACCGATTCGGAAAACAACATGGAAATTCAAAATTTATCTTCAGATTCAATATTATTGCAATTGGCTGAGGTGATGGAAACCCGCCGCCTTGCTGCACCGAGTGAATCGTATGTGTCGCAGCTTTTGCATGCGGGGCAAGACAAAATTTTGAAAAAAGTCATTGAAGAAGCGGGCGAAGTATTAATGGCATCAAAAGACGGAGACAACAGCCATCTGGTGAAAGAAATTGCCGATCTGTGGTTTCACACACTGGTTTTACTCACGCATCACGGCTTGCGCCCTGAAGACGTGCTGGCGGAATTACGGCAACGGCAAAATAGATCAGGGCTGGCTGAAAAAGCAGCACGGCAAAACTGATTTTAATTACTCCAATTAAAGAATACATCAATGGCTTCTACACAAATTTCTATATCTGAGGATAAAACTGCAAAACTAGCTATTTTGATTGACGCTGATAATGCATCTGCTCAAAACATGGAAAATATCTTGCAGGAAATTACCAAATTTGGCGAAGCAACAGTTAAACGAATTTATGGAAATTTTGTGGGCGGTGGTAGCAATTGGAAAAATGTAATAAACCGTTTTGCCATTAAACCCATGCAGCAATTTGCTTACACAACAGGCAAGAACGCTACTGATAGTTTTTTGATTATTGATGCAATGGATTTATTGTATAAAAACCTATTTGACGGTTTTTGTATTGTTTCCAGCGACAGCGATTTTACTGCATTAGCCATTCGGTTAAGAGAAGAAGGTAAAATAGTTTATGGTTTTGGCAAAAAACAAACACCGGAATCATTCAGGAATGCGTGTACTCAATTTATTTATGTGGAAAATCTGATTGAAATTCCGCAAACTCAAGTAACAGGACATAACACCGAACAAGAAAAATCAAATATCGAGCAAAAAACTGAAGAATCTTTATCTACAGAACTATCTACATTGCCCACAGAAATCATCAGGAAAATATTTGAGCAGCAAGATGATGAATGGATTACAGCTGCTGTTTTAGGTCAGCAATGGAAATTACTGAAAACAGATTTTGATGCACGCTCATATGGGTATAAAAATCTTACCGACTTAATTAAACAGAATCCAAATATATTTGATATTAAAGAAATTACAAATTCTAGCAATACTTACACAAATTTATATACCAAATTAAAAATAAAATAAAGTAGGTAACCTGAAAGCATTTTGTGACAAAATTGAAATCATTTTATAAATGAAGGCTCAATAATCACGATTTTTCTCTATATCTATATTTACAACAGTACCATATTTTGTCATACAGTAATCAGAATATAACAGTTGCAACATTCAGCTGTTTTGGAGTAAAACAGAAGTATTAAACGTTTTTATTATTCATTTTATTTAGGAAATCATAATGGGCGGTTTTTCAATATGGCATTGGGCATTGGTTTTGTTGATTGTGGTTTTGGTGTTCGGCACCAAAAAATTACGCAACGTCGGCAAGGATTTGGGCGGTGCGGTGCATGACTTCAAACAAGGCTTAAACGAAAGCGGCAACGCGGAAAAAGCCGCCAATGATGTGATTGAACATCAAAATCAAGACAACAACAAACCCGTTTAAACACCATGTTTGACTTGGGTTTCAGCGAGTTAATGCTGATTGCGGTGATTGCGCTGGTGGTGTTGGGTCCGGAGCGTTTGCCGAAAGTGGCACGCGCTGCCGGTTTGTGGGTAGGGCGTGTTCAGCGTTTTGTCAGCCATGTCAAAACCGAATTGAGTACACAATCGGGTGTGGCAGAATTCAAAGATGTCCGCGATTCGGTGGCACAAACCGCCCGTGCATGGCAGCACGATTGGCAGCAGCACGCACAAGAATTACAGCAAGGCTTGGATATGCGCCCGGCTTGGGAGCGTTTGCCGCCACAGCGAACGCCGGAAGACTTTCAGGCAGCCGATGATCATTCGACCAACCCGCTGCCTTTATCCATACCATATTCCCCGCCGATACACAGCGTGTCTTTGCGCCGCCAATCCATTCAGCGCAAGCGCGATGTACGCCCGCGCCGTCAAATCACCCCAAAATTACGCGCTCGCCGCCATTCTTCCAACCATTGATGTTAAACCATGTCTGAACACTCTGCCGAGCCGCAAACCTTAATTACTCATTTGCTGGAACTGCGCCGCCGCTTGGTGTGGGTGGCGGCTGTTCTGTTGTTGTGTTTTTTTGCTTTAGTACCGTTTGCGCAAAACCTCTATACCTTTGTCGCACAGCCTTTAATGGCAAACCTGCCTGCGGGCAGTCATATGATTGCCACCGATGTGATTGCGCCGTTTTTTGTGCCCATTAAAGTAACGCTGATGGCAGCATTTTTACTCACCCTGCCGCACACGCTGTATCAGATTTGGGCATTTATCGCACCCGGCTTATACCGCCATGAAAAACGCTTGATTTTCCCGTTGGTGCTGTCCAGTTTTGTGTTGTTTATCGTTGGCATGGCATTCGCTTATTTTTTGGTGTTTCCGGTGATATTCAAATTCTTGGCGGGCGTTACCCCCGATGGCGTGAACATGGCAACCGATATTGATAAATATTTATCATTTATCTTGGGCATGTTCGTGGCATTTGGCATCACGTTTGAAGTGCCTGTGGTGGTGATTTTGCTCAACAGTGCCGGCATCATCAGCATTGAACAGCTGAAAAGCGCGCGCCCTTATGTGATTGTGGCGGCGTTTGTGATTGCCGCCGTGGTAACGCCGCCCGATGTGATTTCGCAAACGCTGCTGGCAGTGCCGCTGATTGTGCTGTATGAATTGGGCATTGTGCTGTGCCGTTTATGGGGCAAGCCAAAAACAGAAACGGAATAACAGTGAGCAAAATAAAATACCAAGATTTGCGTGAATTCATGGCGCAGCTGGAAAACCAAGGCAAACTCAAACGCATCAGCCACCCCGTATCCCCGTATTTGGAAATCACTGAAATTGCCGACCGTGTATTGCATACGGCAGGACCGGCTTTGTTGTTTGAAAATCCAATCAATAGCCACAATCAACCTTATGCGTATCCCGTGCTGGCAAATTTGTTCGGCACACCCGAACGCGTGGCAATGGGTATGGGCGCACAGGGAATAGAAGAATTGCGCACCATCGGGCAGACACTCGCCTATTTAAAAGAACCCGAGCCGCCCAAAGGCATTAAAGACGCATTTGAAAAGCTGCCGCTGTTAAAAGATTTGTGGCGCATGACCCCGCATGTCGTCAAACACGCGCCTTGCCAAAAAATCATATTAATCGGCGATGAAGTTGATTTGTATCAACTGCCGATTCAGCATTGCTGGCAGGGCGATGTCGCACCGCTCATTACTTGGGGTTTAACCGTAACGCGCGGACCGCACCAAAAACGCCAAAATTTGGGTATTTACCGCCAACAATTACTCGGTAAAAACAAACTCATTATGCGCTGGCTGGCACATCGCGGCGGTGCGCTGGATTTTCAAGCACACAAACGGCTGTATCCCAATACGCCTTATCCTGTTGCCGTGGTTTTGGGCTGCGACCCAGCCACCTTGCTCGGCGCAGTTACCCCCATACCCGATGCCCTCAGTGAATACCAATTTGCGGGTTTATTGCGCGGCGCACGCACGGAATTGGTGAAATGTATCGGCAATGATCTGCATGTTCCCGCGCGTGCTGAAATCGTATTGGAAGGTGTGATTCACCCCAATGAAACCGCGCTCGAAGGTCCTTACGGCGATCACACCGGCTACTACAATGAGCAAGATTACTTTCCCGTATTCACCGTTGAACGCATCACCATGCGTGAAAATCCGATTTACCACAGCACCTACACCGGCAAACCGCCCGATGAACCCGCTGTGCTCGGGGTGGCATTAAACGAGGTATTTGTGCCGCTGCTGCAAAAACAATTCCCTGAAATCATGGATTTTTATTTGCCACCTGAAGGGTGTTCCTACCGCATGGCGGTGGTGAGCATCAAAAAACAATACGCGGGGCATGCCAAGCGGGTCATGATGGGCTGCTGGAGTTTTTTGCGGCAATTCATGTACACCAAATTTATTATCGTGGTTGATGACGACATCAATGTTCGTGATTGGAAAGACGTAATCTGGGCGATTACCACCCGCATGGACCCGGTTCGCGATACCACGCTGATTGACCACACCCCAATTGATTACTTGGATTTTGCCAGCCCTGTCAGCGGCTTGGGCGGTAAAATGGGCTTAGATGCCACCCATAAATGGCAAGGGGAAACCACACGTGAATGGGGCCGCGTGATTACGCATGACGCAGGAACATCGGCAAAAGTAGATGCCATGTGGGCAGATTTGGGTTTGTGAGTAAACAGCAGCCAATACCGCCGATAAATACCAAAAATATAAAAACACAACAACTTTGAAAGCACAGCATGAAAAACACCGAAAAATTCTTTGAAAATATTTTATACACTGCCCGCTGGTTACTTGCCCCCGTGTATTTTGGCTTGTCTTTGGCACTTTTGATGCTCACCCTCAAATTCTTTCAGGAGGTGTGGCATGTATTGCCGCATATTTTTGAAACCAGCGAGGCCGATTTGGTGTTGCTGATACTGAGTTTGGTGGATTTGTCTTTGGTCGGCGGTTTGCTGGTAATGATGATGCTTTCGGGCTATGAAAATTTTGTGTCTACACTCAATATCCATGAAGGCAGGGAAAAACTGGACTGGCTGGGTACGATGGACGCAGGCTCCCTGAAATTGAAAGTGGCTTCGTCTATTGTTGCCATCTCATCAATTCATTTGCTGCGCGTGTTTATGGAATTACGCGGTATTGAAGACGATAAATTGATGTGGTATGTATTGATACACTTAACTTTCGTTTTATCCGCCTTTGCCATGGGTTATCTGGATAAAATCACCAAACACTAGGAAATTATGCAAGCCTATCTTAATTTAATGCGTCATGTGCTGGACAACGGCACAGACAAAGCCGACCGCACCGGTACGGGTACGCGCTCGGTGTTTGGTTATCAAATGCGGTTTAATCTTGCCGACGGCTTTCCTCTGCTCACCACCAAAAAACTGCATTTGCGCTCCATTATTTATGAATTGCTGTGGTTTTTGCGCGGCGACACCAATATTCGCTATTTGCAAGAACACAATGTCCGCATTTGGGACGAATGGGCGGATACAAACGGCGATTTGGGCCCTGTTTATGGTTATCAATGGCGCAGCTGGCCTGCACCAAACGGTGAACACATCGATCAAATAACCAAGCTGCTTGAACAAATCCGCCAAAACCCCGACAGCCGCCGTTTAATCGTATCCGCTTGGAATCCCGCGCTGGTGGACAACATGGCATTGCCGCCGTGCCATGCTATGTTTCAGTTTTATGTTGCCGACAATCGGTTGTCATGCCAGCTCTATCAGCGCAGTGCCGATATTTTCTTGGGTGTGCCGTTTAATATCGCCAGCTATGCTTTATTAACCATGATGGTGGCGCAGGTGTGCGGCTTGCAGGCGGGTGAGTTTATTCATACTTTCGGCGATGCGCATTTATACAGCAATCATTTTGAACAAGCGCGGCTGCAATTAACGCGCACCCCGAAAAGGCTGCCTGAAATGCGAATAAACCCAAACATACATGATTTATTTGCCTTTGATTTTAACGACTTTGAATTAATCGGCTATGAGCCTGACCCGCATATTAAGGCGGCGGTCGCGGTGTAAACACAGTGGCACAGAGAGATAAAAAGTAGCGGTTTAGGGGTAAAAAATGCGACAATGCGCGGCATTGCCATACACTAAAAGTTTTTGATTATGAAAAAGCAAAAACTCACCTTAATTGCCGCTGTTGCCAAGAATAATCACATCGGCATCAACAATCTTATGCCTTGGCATATTCCTGCAGATTTTAAATTTTTTAAGGAATACACTTGGGAAAAGCCTGTGATAATGGGGCGAAAAACGTGGGATTCATTGCAACGAAAACCCCTGCCCGGACGGCGCAATATTGTTATTACTCGGCAAACAAATTTACAAAAAAACGGCGCGGAATTTGTCGGCAGCCTGAAAGAGGCGTTGGATCTGCTCTCAAGCGGTAATTATGAAGAAATCATTATTATGGGCGGCGGGCAGGTTTATGCCGATGCCATGCCGCTGGCAACCGATTTACAAATCACGCATGTGGATTTGGACGTACCGAGCGACACGCAATTTCCTGAAATCAAACGTGATGAGTGGCAAGAAATCGAAGCAGAAACCAAATCGGTACATGCCGACACAACCATTAACGGCAAAAAAAGAAGCGTGGAAATTCGATTTACCCATTACAAACGACGCATTGATTGACTGATAAAAATGGGCAATGTTTGGGTATTTGGGTGATACATTGCTTGGAAATTTTTCGGTTTTTTGGATTTTTTCGAGTTTCCTTGTATCACCATTCCGTATCCCTGACACAATGAAAAGAAGAAAACCAGCCGATGATTTTGTAAAACACGCAATGGTATCAATCCATTTTCTCTTTATTATTAAACATCTGAAGCCAACGCCATGAGTCGCATTCGCATCGACTTGCCCGAACACTTCTTGTTCAGCACCTCAATCACCGTACAAATCGGCGACATTAACTACGGCAATCATCTTGCCAACGATGCGGTTTTGCGCCTGTGCCACGAAGCGCGTATGCGCTGGCTGCAATCCATGAATTTCAGTGAATTAAACGCAGGCGGTGTGGGGCTGATTATGGCAGACGCCGCGATTAAATACCAAGCACAGGCCTTTCATGGCGACATATTGCGTTTGGATTTGGGCATTGCCGATAAAAGCAGTTCCGGTTTTGCCTTGATTTACCGCATCAGCCGCACCAAAGACCAGACCAATATCGCATTGGCAAAAATCGGTATGGTATTTTTCGACTACGCCGCTCAGCGCGTGAGTAAAATTCCCGCCGCTTTCCTGAGTGCGGTTGATGCCGCCGTCAAAAATAAGGAAATTTGAAATGGACACCCAAAAACTGAGTGTAGAAGCCATTAAAAACGGCACGGTAATCGACCACATTCCTGCCGGTCTGGGCTTGGCCATTTTGCGCCAATTTAAATTATTGCAATATGGCAGTGCCGTTACCGTGGGTTTTCATCTGCCCAGCAAGCGCGGTAAACGCAAAGACATCATCAAAATTGACGGTGTTCATTTGGACGATGATGCCGCCAACCGTTTGGCGGTATTTGCGCCCAACGCCACGGTAAACGATATTGATAATTTTGCTGTGGTCAATAAACGTACCCTCAGGCTGCCTGAAAGCATCAGTGAAGTATTTCGCTGCCCCAACAGCAATTGCGCCAGCCACAGCGAACCTGTAAAAAGTTTTTTCAGCCTGCGCAGCATCGGTGAGCAAACCAAATTTAAATGCCGTTATTGCGAAAAAACATTTGGGCGCGATGCCGTGATTGAGGCGTAATCAAACAGCATGAGTTTGTTTATTCATTTGACCTTTTGATATTGCTCTGATTTTATTGCTGTTGAGGCGGCATCGATTCTTTGATAGTCCGCCGCAAGAACGGTTACGCTGAAAACACCTTGCATCACGTAAAAAATAAACCGCCGCACTGTGAAAGTTACCCAAACATGGAAAGTATTTACATACTGATACCCGTCAGCATTATTTTGGTATTTGTGATTGGTTATTTTTTTTGGTGGTCGGGCAAAAGCGGGCAATTTGACGATTTAACCGGACCCGCACACCGTATTTTATTAGATGACGATTCCGTAACGGATTTGGTGGAAAACAAAGAAACAAAAGACGGCTCTGCGTTAAACACACAGGATAAGACACCATGAAGCAACCCGATTACCTCCCGCGTGACGGACAGTTTGCGTTTGCGCCCACACGGCGATTCGCACCGTTGTTTGCCACACAGTTTTTGGGGGCGTTCAACGACAACTTATTTAAAACCGCGCTGTTTGTGTTAATCAGCTTTTATGGTTTGGGCAAAAATGAGTGGCTGCCGGCAAGTCAAATGCTCAACTTGGGTGCGATGCTGTTTATTTTGCCTTACTTTCTGTTTTCTGCCGTTTCCGGACAGCTCAGTACCAAATACGATAAAGCCAAATTAGCGCGTGTGATAAAACTCATGGAAGTGGGTATCATGCTGCTGGCGGTATGGGGGCTTTTTCTGCAATCCGCATCAATGTTACTGGCTTGTTTGTTTTTACTGGGCTTGCAATCCACATTGTTTGGTCCGCTGAAATACGCCGTTTTGCCCGATTACTTAAACAGCAGAGAATTGATTTCCGGCAACAGCTTGATTGAGGGCGGTACTTTTTTGGCGATTTTGCTGGGGCAAATTCTCGGTACGATTCTTGCGGGCGCGGATAAAAGCTGGTTAATCGGTTCGGTGCTGGCAGTAGCCATTTTGGGACAAATCAGCAGCTTTTTGATGCCGAGTGTGCCTGCTAAAATGCCGCAATTATCGGTTGATGCCAACATCATTCGTAGCACCAAACAATTATTGACGCAGGCTTTGAAGCAAAAAGAATTGCTCACCGCCATTATCGGTATTTCATGGTTTTGGTTTATCGGCGCGGTTTACACCACACAACTGCCCACGTTTACCCGTTTAAATCTGGGCGGCAATGAGGGCGTCTTTAATCTGATGCTGGCTTTGTTCTCAATCGGCATTGGCACGGGCTCAATATTGTGTGCCAAAATAAGCCATGAAAAACTGCATCTGGGGCTGGTTGTTCCCGGCACAATCGGCATCACGTTTTTTGGTTTGCTGCTGGTGTGGCTGACGCATGGTCAGCATTACGATACAGTCAGCAATGTTACTGCCTTTTTAAGCCGTGCCAATGCGTATCCGGTGATGTTGTGCATCGCGTTTCTGGGCTTCTTCGGCGGCTTTTTTTCAGTACCGCTTTATACGTGGCTGCAAACCGCCAGCAGCGATGAATTTCGGGCGCAAGCCATTGCCGCCAACAATATTATCAATGGATTATTTATGGTGGCAGCGGCGATTATCAGCGCGGTGCTGATTTGGCTGTTCAACAGCATTACTTTGCTGTATTTGGTGGTGGCGGTGGGCAATTTAGCGGTATTAACTTATTTATTGCTGACTGCACCCAAAATTTGGCAAGACGCCAAAACACCGTTTCAACGGCGTTAACAAATACAGCCGAATAAGTAAAAATCCATCATTTCAGCATGGGTTTTAATATTTAACATTATGTTTTCAAATGGTTATTATGATTACAACCTATTCTAAATAATGAAAAATAAAGTTATTTAACCATAGATTACCCGTATTACCCGTTTGACGGATAGCGCGTGCGGTCAGCAGGTTTTATGATGACCGTCCTGATACACACAGGCTGCCTGAAAACCGTTTCAGGCAGCCTGTGTGTGATGCAAAATCCATTCAATTTTAAATACATACACATCGATTGCACCGCACAATGTATTTAAAATCAACTTTGATTGCATTGATTATTTACCTCAAATTTTATTGGAAATTACCATGTCTTGCGAACACCTCACCATGACATACAGCACGTTTTGTAAAACACCCAATGATGCGTTGGCTGAACCGATGTTTTTTGGTCAGCCCGTCAATGTGGCACGTTATGATCAGCAAAAATACGAAATTTTTGAAAAACTGATTGAAAAACAGCTGTCGTTTTTTTGGCGGCCTGAAGAAATCGATGTATCGCGGGACCGCATTGATTACGCCAATCTGCCCGAACACGAAAAACACATTTTTATCAGTAATTTAAAATACCAAACCTTATTGGATTCCATTCAAGGGCGCAGCCCCAACGTTGGCTTTTTGCCGTTGGTGTCCATTCCCGAATTGGAAACATGGGTAGAGACATGGGCGTTTTCCGAAACCATACACTCACGCAGCTATACCCACATTATCCGCAATATTGTGAATGATCCTGCCGTTGTGTTTGACGATATTGTCCAAAACGAATACATCTTGGCGCGTGCCGAAGACATTGCCTGTTATTACGATGACTTAATCGAATACACCCAGTATTACAACTTGCTGGGTGAGGGCAAACACAGCATCAACGGCAAACCCGTCCACATCAGCTTGCGCGAATTGAAAAAGAAACTGTATTTGTGTTTAATGAGCGTGAATGTATTGGAAGCCATTCGTTTTTATGTATCGTTTGCCTGCTCTTTTGCTTTTGCCGAGCGCGAACTCATGGAAGGCAACGCCAAAATCATCAAACTCATTGCCCGCGATGAAGCCTTGCACTTAACCGGCACGCAACACATGCTGAATTTAATGCGCAGCGGTGCGGACGATCCCGAAATGGCAGAAGTGGCAGCAGAGGCAGAACAAGAATGCTATGAACTCTTTAAGCGGGCTGCCGAGCAAGAAAAAGAATGGGCTGCTTATTTATTTAAAGACGGTTCAATGATTGGCTTAAATAAAGACATCTTGGCACAGTATGTTGAATACATCACCAATTTGCGCATGCAAGCAGTGGGTTTGCCTTCACCGTTCGCCCTCATCAAACAAAATCCCATTCCGTGGATTAACACTTGGCTGTCTTCAGACAACGTTCAGGTAGCACCGCAGGAAGTGGAAATCAGCTCCTACCTCATCGGGCAAATTGATGCAGAATTAAACAACGAAGATTTAAATGATTTTGAATTGTGATTCGGCTGATTTGGCATGAAACGCATCAATACCCGCGGCAAAAGTTTTATTTTAGAACCCAACGAAACTTTACTGGAAGCCTTGGAACGCACCGGTCATGACGTGGAATACCAATGCAAGAGCGGCTACTGCGGCGCATGCCGCCTGAAAATACTTTCAGGCAGCGTGTCCTATGCCAATACGCCGCTGGCATTTATTCAATCCGATGAAATTCTGCCCTGCTGCTGCCAAGCGCAAACCGATATCACCTTGGATTGTCGCTTGCGCCAAACCGAATCGGCAAAATCAGCGGATTTATTTACTGAATAAAAATGAAACACTGTTGAGGCAATGTATCCATTTAACACCAAGCACGTAAACACTGAATAAATCAAACCGGCACTGCTTCGGCTTTTTTTAAAGCCATGATCGTGTTGTTTCCGCCTGCTTTATTCCAAATACCAATGCCGCATTACCGCCAATATTTGTCTTGCTTTAAATGACCGCTGCGGTAACAATATTTGAAATTTCAGGCTGCCTGAAAATCATTTAAAGTTATCCGTCATGAAGCCAATTGCCGCCAAACCCGCACCCACTGTTTCTATTGACTCCATTCCGCTGCGTTTGCCTTTATGGCATCGTTTGGTAATGGCGGCAATTCGTACCGTATATTTCCGACACGTAACCTTAGCCAGTACCCTGCCCGCACCGGAAGCGGGTAAACCGCGTTTATGGCTCATCAGCCACCGCAATGGTGCTTTGGATGCTTGTATCGTATTGGCATTTTGCCCCAATGCACAATTTTTGGTGTCAATGCAGCTGCTGCGCAATCCCTTTTTACGCGCACTCTTCAGCGGTATTCCCGTAGTGCGGGAAAAAGACCGCCAACGCTATGGCATGAACCGCAGCGACATTGCCGATCCGATTGCGTTGTCGTGCCAACACATGCAGCGCGGCGGAGAATTGGCAATCTTCCCCGAAGGAAGCAGCGAATGGGGGCACAAACCGCAGGCGTATCATTCAGGCAGTGCGCGGATTGTGCGCCGATTATTGGAAAGCGGCATCACGCCGCAAGTCATACCGCTGGGTTTGTTTTACCGTGCGCCCGACAAATTCCGTGCCGATGCGGAAATATTGGCAGGTGCGGCTGTGGATTTGCCGCCGCGTCTGCCCGATGAAACCGCACGCCAATGGGAAAACCGTTTACAAGCCGCTATGGTTTCCGCGCTGGACGCCGTATCGGTTAATTGCGCCGATAAAGCCACTTTTGAACAAGTAGAACGTTTGGCAGGGGCAGACAACACTTCTTCCTATGCGCAAGCCTTTGTGTATTGGCAAAACCATGCTGCACATTCTCCTTTGCCTGCCGCGCCCCCTTTGCGGCACGCACATTCTCTTTGGTGGGCAATACCGTTTATGGCGGTGTTTTGCATTTTGTTTGCACCCGTATTATTGGCATCGTGGTTTGCAGGCAAACAAGCCGACGGCAAAAATACAGTGAGTTTCTTTCGTGTATTGGGCGGTCTGGCGGCTTTACTTCTGTATTTACCCTTTTTACTGGCTGCATTTTACTGCGCACCGCTGCCAATCGGCATTGCTGCCATATTGGCATATTTGGGGTGGAAATTATGGCAATGAATTTGGCATTTGCTCAACTTGAGCGGCGGGTATTTTGGCTGTCTGCTGTTTTGATTTGCGCGATTGCGGCAGCAGGCGCGTTTGCCGCGTGGCACGGTACTGATGTTTTGCTTCAAATCAACAGCGTTTTGGCACTGGTGTTTTGCCTGTGGCTGGTGTGGGCTGTGTTACAGCGCGAGCGTTACCTGTTTTGGCGCGGCTGCCTGATATTCTGGGGCTTCTGGCTGGTGTTTCCTTTATTTAAATCCATCAACCAATTTTGGATAAGCCGCAGATTTGATGCTGAATTGCTGATATTGGATCGTGCGTTATGGGGCGGTTTGAGTCTGCCTGAATACGCCATGCGGCTCGAACATTTTGTATTGTCTGAAATCGTGAGCTTGGGCTATGCACTGTTTTACAGCGTAGTGATATTACCTGTACTTTGGTTTACCTACAAACGCAAAAGCGGCACGGCGCGGCGTTTTTTTCTGGGTTTGGCCTTGATGTATCTGATTGGTTTTTCCGGCTATTTATTGATACCTGCCGGCGGACCGTTTGCCGCGTTTCCGGAAATTTTTCCCTATCCTCCAGCGGGCGGAGTAATTACGCATGCTTTGGTTGATGTGGTGGCACAAGGCATTACCGGCATGGACGTATTTCCCAGCTTACACGGCGGCGTGAGTTTATATGTGCTGGGCTTTTTTGTTATCAGTGCGATTTTGCAGCGTAATTGGGCTTATTGGTGGGCATCATTGCTGCTGCTGATTGTGTGCATACCTTTACTGGCGGCAACCGTGTATTTGCGCTATCACTACGGCATTGATTTATTGGCAGGCACGGCTTTGGCGGCAGCAGTTTTGTGGTTTATTTATCGGCCGCATTACCGCTTAAAGCAGTAAAAAAACATGGGAAAGCGCATTTAAACGCTGCGCAGCAAACCTTCACGGTTAAACAAGTCCTTCACAAGGAGAAATTGATGACTATCGAACACACCGACAATTGGGTATTGCCGTTTCACGCCGCTGAAGCCGCTGAGTTGCGCTTAAGCGGCGGCAAAGGGGCAAATTTAGCACGTTCAGCACAATTATTGCCTGTTCCCGAGGGCGTAATTGTTTCCAGCCGTGCTTACCATGCTTTTATCACACCCATTCAAGAAGAAATACGCCGTATTCTGACCCAGTTTTCAGGCAGCCACGCCGCGCAAAGCGAGCAACTGGCTGCCTTAATTTTGCGCACACCTTTGCCAAATGGTCTGGAACAAGCCATTGAAAAAGCGTTAATTGCCGCTGATTTGCAAACGGCACGTTTGGCGGTGCGTTCATCGGGCACACTGGAAGATCTGCCGGGTGCGGCATTTGCCGGACAGCACGATACCTTTCTCGGCATCACGGGTATTGATGCGGTATTAGATGCTGTGCGCCGCTGTTACGCATCTTTATGGAATGAACGGGTATTGCCTTACCGAGAACGTTTACAGGTATCGCATTTTGATGCGTCGATGGCAGTGGTGTTACAGCGCATGGTTGCGGTTCGTGAAAACGAAGCGGCGGGTGTGGCGTTTTCCATTGACCCCGTGCGCGGGCAATTGAGTGAGGTATTGATTGATGCCGCTTTCGGCTTGGGTGAAAGCGTGGTCGGCGGGGAAGCGGCGGTTGATGAATTTCGTGTACACCGAGATGATTTAAACATCTCCGAACGCGTCATTGCCCACAAAAGCGAAGCCATTGTTTCTTTATCAGCAGACGGCAGCCAAGGGACACGCACCATACCATTGCCGCCTGATTTGCAAGACACCCCCGCGCTGACCGACACACAAATCCGGCAAGTGGCACACTTGGCATTGGCAGCCGAGCAATACTGCGGCTTCCCGCAAGATATTGAATGGGCATTCAGCAACAATACCTTGTATTTGCTGCAAACCCGCCCGATTACGCGTATTCCGCCGCATTTTACCCGTGATGAATCTGCCGAACGCTTTCCCAATGCAGTTACACCCATGACGTGGGAATTGGTGGAAGAAGGTTTTCATGCTTCTTTAAATCACTCATTCGCACTGATGGGCTTACCGCCGTTCGGCGATAAATGGTTTGCCATGAAAGACTATTATATTTACGGCAACCAAAATGCAGTGCAGCTCTACGGCGGACGTTTGCCGGCAGGGCTGGGCGACAGCATCGCATCGCTGGCAGACAATCTGCCGAAGCTGGCGGCACAATACGCATGGGTGCAAAACCTGCCCATCTTGTGGATGCGCGATTTAGACACTTATTTAATCGGCATCGGCACTTTAATGCACGAACCCCTTGATGACAAAACCTTGCCGCAGCTGTGGGATTATGTCTTGCGGGTACGTGATTTGGGGCGCGATTATTTTCTGCCCAATATCGCCATTTCGCTCACACAGCGCAGCCTGTATGTTTTACTCAATCGCTTGCTGCGTTTGGTATTGCGCGACGATGCCGCCGCACAACAATTATTTGATACATTATTGGCACAAGTGGATACCAAAACCGCGCAAGTAAACGATGAATTGCGGGAATTGGCGCGAATGATGCGTGCCGATAGCACTTTATTTACCCAAGTACAAAATTTGGACGGCCGTGGTATTTTGGCAATTTTGCCGAAATTTCCCACTTTTGAACGTGAATTCACCGTGTTTTTACAACGGCATGGGCATCGTGAATTGGATTTCGATGCCTATTGTCCAACGTGGATTGATGCGCCCCACACCGTATTAGACCAAATCAAAGCCTTGCTGCAGCACATCGGCAGCACAGAAAACGAAGCACGCGATCCCAATGCGCCGCGCAAAATCGCAGCGGCAGAAGCCGAATTGCAGCTGCTGGCACAAATTCCCGAAAATCTGCGTTACGCCGTGCGTGAGATTATTCGTATGGCACGGGTCTATACCGAATTAGATGATTTGGAACACTACCAAACCACACGCCTCACCTTACCATTCCGCCGCGCTTTGTCGGCACTTGGCAATAAGCTCTTGGCGAAAGGTATTTTAGACGCACCCGATGATGTCTATTTTTGCCCGGCTTCAGTCATGGTAGCCGCTTTGCAGCAGAACGATCTCAGCCAAATTCGCGCCACTGTTTATCAACACAAAGCCGCCTACGAGCAAGCCAAAAACAACGCGCCAACATGGATTTACGGCGAAGCAGATACGCTGTCGGAATCAGCAGAAATTTTAACCGGTTTAGGCGGCAGTGCCGGCGTAACAGAAGGTGAAACTTTCGTGATACACAGCCCTGACGATTTTGCACATTTTCCCAGAAATGCCGTATTGGTCGCACGCACCACCAATCCCGCTTGGACACCGCTGTTCTACCAAGCCATTGCGGTTATCACCGAAAGCGGCGGCCCCTTGTCGCACGGCGCAGTAACCGCCCGCGAGTTGGGCTTACCCGCTGTTATGGGTGTCCGCCACGCCTGCACACTGCTGCCCAACGGCACCAAAGTGCGTGTAAACGGCAGCGCGGGAACGGTGGCAATCGTTGAAGCAGTGAAGTAATCTTTTTTGCAGTTTGCTTGATACGCCTGTTTCATCAATTTTCGGATTGGAAAAAACGGCTTGAACCCCAATAAACACATGGTTTTCAAGCTGTTTTTCGGTTAAATTACTGCGGTTATTTTTACACCGAAATAAATGTCAAACAGGATCAAAACTGAACCGCCGTTGTGGTGCAGAATTGAACTGCTTCAAGAACGGTTTTTAATGACTCTATTTTTATTTTGATGGAAAGTGTCAATAATCCTGCTGATCCTTCATTAATTTTCCCAGTTCAAACTGCAATTCATCTACTGTTTTCACTTCACACCACCGAATATTTTTCCCGATTTCAGCAAATAATTTCTGCTGTGCCGCCACCGCAATTTTATCGGAATCACGTTTATTGTCAGATTTAACTTCCACCACCAAATGCAAGCTGATTTCATCGCCTTTGCCCACTGCATAGACAAAATCGGGGCTGGTACTGCCGCCCACATACAGCGGTACTTGAATGCTTTTTTTCGGCAGTTTGCCATACACCCGCACTTGTGTATCGGGTTTGTATTTCAAAATAGCGTATTCAGGCTCACTGTCGTATGCCGCTTTATCATATAAATATTTTTCAGCATCAATATCAACATCATGAGCTAATTTTGTGCCCACCAAACCTTGCGCCAACTCGGTTTCAAATTCACCGTTGGCTTTGAAAATACTGGTTTGGGCAGTAAAATTCAGTGGCTGATAATCAAAGTGCTGAGCAAAAGTTTCGCGGAACTCGTTTTGAAACGCCTGCAACAGCCGTGCCAAACTTTGCGGGTTAAAGCATTCCGATTTTATGTTTTTACCGTGCATTGCCTCGGCAATCGCCTGATGCCACAGCACAATCGGCACATGGCTGGCTTGGTTTAAGCCTTGCAAAAATTCGCCGTACGGCAGAGGGCGGGTGGACATGGTAATGGCTTGGGTGCTGATTTTTAAGCCCACCGCATGATTATCTTGGTCTTGTACGGTGCGGCTTTCGTGCAATTCGGCGGCGGGCATTTGCCAAATCGCCTCATTTTTCAGAGCTGTGCGCAATATCGCCAGCCACACACTTTCAGGCAGCCTGTTAAACCGCAATAAATAACGGCGGCTCACCTGTTGCCACAAATCACGGATTTTGGCGAAATTGGCTTGATTGAGTTTTAACATCGGTTTTTGAGGCAAACCATCACCGATGATTTTGCCGATCCCCAGTTTGTCGGCTTCAGGCAATTCAGTAAGCAAGGCTTCGCGGTTTAAGACTTTATCGTGTTCGTCAATGATTTCTTCCAGCAATAATTTCGCTTTTGCCTTAGCGGCAGTAGCGGCAAAACCTGCTGACACCAATTTTGCCAACAAAACATCATCTATTTGCCAATCATCACCGCACCGCAACAAGGCTTCGCTATTGATTTCCCCCACCAATCGCTTAGCAAAATCGCTTTCTGAAAAATCCACCAAGTAATGCAGATAAAATTCTTCATCGGCAACCCGATTGCCGTATTCATCAAAAGGCAAACGCAAGCCGCGCCCCACTTCTTGCAGTTTGCGAATATCCGAACCGCTGGAACGCAGTTTACCGATCACAAACACATTCGGATTGTCCCAACCCTCGCACAGCGTCCATTTGGAAAAGAAAAAGCGGCAAATATTCCATTTTCCTTGTGCTGTTTTAAAGGTGAGCGATTGTTCCTTATCGCGCAACACCTTATCCACTTCATCTTGAATGGCATCATCACCTTTTTTCTGATTGTCTTCAGCAAAATAGCCAGCCATACAGCCATCTAAATTCGCCAAAGAAGCCTGCAAAAATGCGTAATATTCACCGTTTGTGGTGGCAATTTCCGTTTCCAGCTTGTTTTTTAACAAACGGCTGAACAATTGCCGCAACCACGCATTTTCAGAATCGCGAAACGAAGCCACGCTGTCAATAAAAAACAGTGAATTGGTTTTGATGCGGGCGGCGGGGTGTCCGTTTTTAATGCGGTGAAACAAAGCGCGTTCTCGTTCAAAATGCTTGTCCAACGCCTGCTGTAACATCGCTTCTTGGTAACTCACGGCAAAAATTTGCGGATACAGGCTGATGCCTTTGCTCAAAACAATACCATTGGATAAACACACCTGTTTATCCGTGATGTCCAACACCACATCGCCGAAATCCGCATCTAATTCGGATAAGCATTCCCCAATCGGTAATTCTTGTTTACGTGCGCCGTTACTGAAGCGCACCGCCTTAAACTGATTTCCCGTTTTAACAATCTCATCAACCGTATATTTCGGCAAATCATTCAGGCTGCCTGAAAGCGCAGGCAAAGCCGGATAACTCACTGCCACACCTTTCACCAAACTTTGATTAAACGCCTGCACCGCCCCCAATTCATACACCAAATCCCCGTAATCAATGCGGCTGATTTTTGCCTTACCTTTGCCCTCTATTATTTCAGGAAAAGTCGCCCCCAGCCGAATAATCATCTGCGGCTGTAAGGTTTGAATATTTTGCCACGCCTTGCCGTCGCGTTTGAATTTGTGCGGCTCATCAATAATCACAATCGGGCGGATGTTTTTCAAAGCGGTTTGCGGGCAGGTAAGATTGCCCAATAAAGTACTGTCGTAATCATCGGCACGCATAGATGTTGAACCCAACATACCGTCATTCAGCAACAGGGCAAACACCGTATTCTGTTCAGCGGCATTGCCGTCGGCAAAACCGCGCAAAGCATTGGGAATCTGCTTTTTCTTGCCCTTTTTTACCTGAAAATCACCGGCATTGATAACGCCCAATTGAATACTTTGATTATTAAACTCACGCCGAAAATGCTGCCGCCAATCATCAGACAAAATCGACTGCTTCGCGCCTTCTTTAATCGCAATACTCGGCACCAACAGCACAAACTTAAATAAGCCGAAACGTTGTTTTAATTCGTGCATCAGGCGGGTGTAAACATAGGTTTTACCCGTTCCCGTTTCCATTTTGACATCAATGGTCTGCGCCGAATCGCCTTGCCATATTGGATTGGCATAGGCTTTTGCATCGGCTTGAAAAGAAGCGGCGGCAATATGGTTGCATACCGTGTTAATGGCATCGATTTGGTATTCTAAGCGGTCGATTTTCATGGGAATTATCTTTTTTAATGACAAAGGCAAACACAATATGTTTAATACCGCTTTAATAAATGCACATTCCCTTGTAAATTGGTTTTCACATTGGTTTCCAATTCGCGCATGGCTTCCGCACCGAAAGAATAGGGGTAAACCACAAGGGTGTTTACCGCCAATTGATGCGAACCAATGCGATTAAGCAAATCGAGCAAGGCTTCGCTGTGAAAATCGGCAGCAAGCAAATACAGGGTTTGGCTTTCGGGCAGGTAATGGGCAAGATAAGGTTTTTGCCCTTCGGCAGGGCTTTCAGGCAGCCTGATGATTTGCGGCTTGATGTCAAAACCGTTGCCGTCTTCGATTAACCAAGTTTGCAATAACACCGCTTCACCCGAAGCCTGCCAATCTTTGGCGGCAAAATGGTGCAAGATGTTTTGATCAAATAAATCAGGGCGAAATGCTTCAAAGGTTTGAATGCTTTCCAAAGCCTGAACAGCAGGTTCACGGCAGATAAAATGTTGAAAACCGCCGTCCCAGTGCTCAGGCAGCTTGTCGGCAAAATCGGTGCGGATTTTGACAGCGGCTTTGTGAATGCGTGTACGCGCAATTTGATCTATAGTCTGAAAACCCGCTTTACGCGCTTCGCTGTCGGGCGGGGTTTGTTCTGCCCATTGCGCCAGCATAAAACGGCGATTGCCGCCGTCTTCAGCATTGAGTTGCATCACGGCATGAGCAGTAGTGGCGGAACCTGCGAAAAAATCAAGGATAAGGTCGTTGTCATTATGGTTACAGGTAAATTGAATGAGTTTTTTGATAAAACTCATGGGTTTGGGGAATGTAAAAGCAATATCACCAAATAATTCATTTAATTCTTTCGTAGCTACCTGATTCATGTATTCGTTACCAATAAAAAATAATGAATCAACAAGATTATTTTCACTTCGTAGTTCTGATAGGTATTTCTTAATAATAAATCCACGCTGACCTGATTTTATCTCACGTCTGAAAACTACTTTGCCACTTTCTACCCATTCATTAAAAGTAGATTGAGCAAACGCCCAATATCTGCCTTTAGGTGGTAAATCAATTGTTCCTGTATAAGGATTTTTGATTTCAAACCGTGCATTATCACTACCGCTACGGGCGCTTGGGTCAGTGATAACCCAAGCACCCGCAGCATCATTGTCTGGGTTTTTATAATTGGACGTATCTTTGATTTCTCCTTTTAATAAAATCTGTAGCTTATCTTTTGCGTACACCAATATAAACTCATGTTGATAATTCAAACCATTTTTGGCATCGTTAGTCTGGGATTTTGTTTTTCTGATTATGTCTCCGACAAAATTCCCCTCCCCAAACACTTCATCCATTAACAACTTTAACTGCGCTTGCTCATTATCATCAATTGACACAAAAATCACGCCGTCATCGCGCAATAATTGCCGAGCCAATTTCAGGCGCGGATACATAAATGCCAGCCACGCCGAATGCGAACTTCTGCCTTGCAGGCTTTTTAAGCGTTGGATTTCGGCATCGTCATACTGCAAACGTGTTTTTAATACGTCATCAGAAAATTCAAATTTATCGTGGTAAACAAATTCTTTGCCGGTGTTGTAGGGTGGGTCGATGTAAATCATCTTCACTTTGCCCGTATAGGCATTTTGCAAATGCCGCAATACTTCCAGATTGTCGCCGGTGATAAATACATTATCACTTTTGGCATTTTCAGATTCTTGATTGTGTACCACATCGGGAATCAGCACGCTTTGCGCCGCCATGCTGCTTTGCAATCGTGCATAGTCTTTGCCGACAAAATCCAAACGATAACCGTCGCGGGCTTCTTGAAGATGATTTTTTTGAATGGCATCGGTGAATGCGTCCAGCAAAAATTCACCGTTTTTATTGAAAAACTGCGGCAACGCGGCTTTCAGGGAATCCAAAAGCGCACTGTTGGGTGAAAGCTGTTGATTGTGTTGCCAAGCGGCTTTTAAACCGCCGCAGGGTGGATTTTCAGTATAATTTGGCTGGCTGGCTGGCTGGCTGGCTGGCTGGCTGGCTGGCTGGCTGGCTGGCTGGCTGGCTGGATAGTTTTATCTGTTGTTTTCATTACGACTTCCTAAACAATGGCACTGGTGTTCCTCAACAAATCATGCTTCTGATTCGTAATCATTTTGGTTTTTAAACCAATGAAGACTCATTGCCGATTTAAAATACAGCCAAAATACGGTCAGAAAACTTCCCTGCATTATCAGGAGGAAGCCGTATTATGTGCCCTGATTGGTTTGATTTAATTTTTTGATTAATTTGGTGATTTTATCCAAGTCATCGCTGCGGGTGATGCGTTGAATTTCCGTTTCCAGCATCATCACGTCACTTTGTATCACACGGTTTTTTACTGCCAATAAATTATTCGGATTCATGGAGAAGCGGCGCAGACCCATGCCCAGCAATAACCGTGTGTATTGTTTATCACCCGCCATTTCACCGCAAACCGATACTTGCTTCTGCATGCGATTGGCAGTGCGTATCACGTGCTGCAATAATTTCAGCACCGCCGGATGTGTCGGCTGATACAAATAGCCCACAGATTCATCGCCGCGATCCACTGCCAGCGTGTATTGAATTAAATCATTGGTGCCGATGGAAATGAAATCCACGCATTTGAGCAGCGCACCAATCGCCAAAGCCGCCGACGGAATTTCCACCATAATGCCCACGGCAATATCTTTATCGAATGCTTTATCTTGTTCGGCAAGCTGCTCTTTGGCGATATTTAAATGCGTTAAGCACTGCTGCACTTCTTCCAGCGAGGAAATCATCGGCCACATTAAACGCACGGGACCATGAGCGGCAGCACGTAAAATGGCACGCATTTGGGTGCGAAACATCATCGGCTCTGCCAAACACAAACGTATGCCGGTTAAGCCCAATGCCGGATTTAAGCTGCGGTTATGCCCAAACCAGCGCGGGTTTTTATCCACGCCCAAATCCACTGTGCGTATGGTTAATGATTTGCCTTTGAGTTTTTTAACGGCTTCAAGATAAATACCAAATAATTCATCTTCGGTGGGCAATGTATCGCGGTTTAGGTAAGTGAATTCACTGCGAAATAAACCCACACCATCGGCATTGAATTTATGTAAATTTTTAATGTCTTCCGTTGTTTCGATGTTGCCCAGCAATTCGATATTGATATTATCTTGTGTCGTTGCGGCGGTTTTTTTCAGCCGGCTTAATTGCCGCTGCTGATTTTTAAATTCACGCATTTCCCGACGGTATTCGGCCAGCACCACCGCATCGGGATCGATAATCAGCACGCCGCTTGAACCGTCCACAATCACCCATTCGTCTTCGCTGATCAGATCACGAACATGGTTTAGCGCAATCACCGACGGCATTTCCAAACTGCGTCCCAAAATCGCGGTATGGCTGGTGGGACCGCCCGCATCGGTAACAAAAGCGGCAATGCGGCCGTCTTTAAAAAAAACCGTATCTGCCGGCGATAAATCATGTGCAATTAAAATGCTGTCGTCTTCAAAATCTTCCGTGCCGATGATGTCGGTATTTAAGCCCCGCAAATTTTTATAAATGCGTTCTGCCACTTGCAGCATGTCTTGTTTGCGCTCGCGCAGATAATCGTCGCCGATGGCATTGAATTGTTCTGTCAAAAAATCCACTTGCTGTTTTAATGCCCATTCGGCATTGATTTTTTGCTTAACGATGATGTCTGCAGGATCGCGGGATAACGTGGCATCACTCAGCAGCATTAAATGCAAAGAAATGAATGCCCCCAGCTCTGTTGGTGCATTTTCCGGAATCGCCGTTCGCAATTGTTCCAACTGGCGGCGCGTGGCTTTAACCGCTTGCTCATAGCGTTCTGCTTCCGCATCAATTTCGTTTTCAGGCAGCTCATGGTGCGGCACTTCGTCCATGCCGCGCACCACCAGATGCGCCCTGCCAATGGCAACGCCTGAACCAACTGCAATGCCGTGCAGCACAATGCTCATGCTTACTCGTCCTCACCGAAACGGTCTTGAATTAAAGACACCAGCGTATTCATGGCTTCTTGTTCGTCAATGCCGTTGGTCTCCAACTCAATCACACAACCCTGCGCCGCCGCCAGCATCATCAAGCCCATAATGCTTTTGCCATTAATGCGGCGATCTTTGCGGCTCACCCACACTTCACACTGAAACCGCCCTGCCGTTTGCGTAAAACGGCTGGATGCGCGGGCATGCAAACCCAATTTATTGACAATTTCCACTTCTTGCTTGAGCATAATGTGTTTATTCCTCGTATTTAACCGCTACAATGCCGTTAATCGCCGCTGTTTTAACTTCTTCCGCCAATTGTGATAAATCAGTACGGCTGCCTGAATATTGCAATGCTTTTACTGCCATTGGTACATTTAAACCGGTCAGCATAATCACTTTTTTATGCTGAATAACTTGATTTTGAATCACATTCTGCGCACTGTTACACGGCGTCGCACCAAAAATATCACCCAGCACCAACACCCCATTTCCGCTGTCCAAAACTTGCAGCGATGAAGCCACTTCTTCACGCAACCATTCGGGTGCATCATTTTTTTTAACGCTGATAATGCGCAAATGCGGCGGCACATCACCGAAAAAATGTTCTGCCACCCGAACATAAGCCTTACCCAAAGCCTCATGCGTGATAATCAACAAACCAATCATAAAACAAATCCTTCAGGCAGCCTGAATCATTCATCAAAAGCGAAAAGATAGCAGATTTTAATCTTTTCGGCACGATAAGCTGTTATTTAATCCGCTTCGCTGCCATGTAAAGAAGCCAAGAAATTTTTAAATTTTGTGCATATTTTGATACACATCAGCGTTTTTTTATTATTTTTTTAATGTTTTTTGATTTTTATTGACAAAATAGCTTGACGAAAGAATGAAATCCCCGTAAAAAGCACATTAGCAACGCGGACATTAACTGCTTAAACCAGATACTTTCTTTTGATCCTGCATCTGAAATAGCCGTGTGCCGTTTTCGCAAATTGTTTAATTCGTTTTTATTTAGTATAGGAAGTTACATGGCAACTGGTATTGTTAAGTGGTTTAACGACGCTAAAGGTTTTGGTTTTATCACTCCTGATGAAGGCGGTGAAGATTTGTTCGCACATTTCTCTGCAATCAACATGGGTGGCTTTAAAAGCTTAAAAGAGGGTCAGCGCGTGAGTTTCGACATCACCACCGGACCCAAAGGCAAACAAGCATCTAACATTCAGCCCGCATAATACCTCGCCGGCTTTATGTCGGCTATATTTGCGTTAAATGAATGAACTTCGGCAGACTTTATAAACAAGTCTGCCGTTTTGTTTTTATCTCTTCGTTTTGGTTTCATTGCTGATTCATGCCAAAGGCAAATTTAACTGCCAATAGTCCATTCAGGCTGCCTGAACACCAACTGGATTGCCCCGAATGCGGCTTATCCCTGACCCTGCCCGCATTGTATCCGGGTGAGGAAGCCTATTGCCTGCGATGCCGTCATTCTTTGGTACGCGTGGAAGCCAACCCGCTGCAAGGAACACTCTCTTGGGCTTTGGCTTCGGTTATCATGATTTTATTGGTGTACAGCCAGCCGTATTTAAGCGTTGATTTGCCGGGTGTTCATACCGATTTAAGTTTATGGCAAATATTGGGCGATTTGCTGGGGCAAGACTTCGGCTTTTTGGCAGAAGTGATGTTTATCCTCACTTTCGGCACACCGATTGTCTTTTGTTTATTGTGTTTGTATGTTTATACCGCCTTGAGCATACACAAAATATTGCCGCATCTTTTGTATGCTGCCCGCGTACTGGTGTGGCTGCGGGACTGGATGATGGTGGACGTATTTTTTATTTCCACTTTGGTGGCATACATTAAATTAAACAGTGTGGCACACGTTACTTTCGGTGCGGCATTTTGGCTGATTTTGGTGCTGGCAATTTTATTGATTCGCACGGCACAAAGCGTGCCATCGCATTGGATTTACTATCAAATACAGCGCGTAACAGCAAAAAAAACATTCCTGCTAACCGAAACACCGCAAACCGTGTGCTGCAGTAAATGTTTGTATTTTCAGCCAGCCAATCTCACTCATTGCCAAGTTTGCGGCAATGCCTTATATCAACGCCGTCCCATGAGTTTGCGCACCAGCGCGGTTTTTTTATTGACTGCCGCATTATTGTATCTGCCTGCGAATTTACTGCCGATTATGATCAGCAGTAATCCGATGAGTACCGAAATCAACACTATTTTTAATGGTATTCAATTTATGTGGCGCGATGGTGATAAATTGATTGCGCTTATTATTTTCAGTGCCAGCATGGCAATTCCCGTTTTAAAAATGATTTCCATGTCGGTATTGCTGTATTCTGCTGCTTGCCGCCCTTTGCTGCCGATTAAAATTTTGTCGCCGCTGTATCGCATCACCGAATCCGTTGGCCGCTGGTCGATGATTGATGTGTTTGTGATTATTATCTTAATGGCATCATTCCACACGCCCATTGCCCGCGTTACCCCCGGTCCTGCGGTGGTGTATTTTTGCTTGGTGGTGGTGCTTACCATGCTGTCCGCTTACTACTTCGACCCGCGTTTGATTTGGGATAAAATAAACCGCATCAACCCACTGCCGCCTCGCTTATGAATACCTCTGATACTGCCCGCCCGCCGCAAGCACGCGTGAAAAAAAATGCACCGTTAAACTCCGTGGTGTGGCTGATTCCGTTGTTGGCTTTGTTTACCGGCTTGTGGCTGGCGTTCCAGCACATTCAAAACACCGGTCCGGAAATCACATTGCTGATGAAAGACGCCGATGGTATTGAAGTAAACAATACAATGGTGAAGGTGTTGAACGTGAGTGTCGGCAAAGTAACCGATGTGAAATTGCGCCAAGATGAAAAAGGTGTGTCGGTAATGGTTCAATTATCGGCAGACGTGAAACACATGATACGCAAAGATACGCAATTTTGGATTGTGAAGCCGCGTATTGATCAAAGCGGGATTACCGGCTTGAATACTTTGGTTTCCGGCGCGTATATCGCGTTCACGCCCGGGCATTCTGCCGAAACCGCCACAGTATTTCAGATAGCCGATGTGCCGCCGATCAGTGCCATTGGCCAAACCGGCTTGCGCCTGCACTTAACCAATAAAAGCAATAAATTACTCAGCGCAGGCAGCCCTGTATTGTATGGCGACATCAATGTTGGACAAGTGGAAACCGCATCGTTCAATCCTGATGATAAAACCGTGCATTATCAAATTTTTATCAATAGCCCCAATGATAAATTGGTGAACAGCAATTCCCGTTTTTGGGTGCAAAGCGGCTTAAAAATTGAAGCCGGCGGCGGCGGTATTAAAATTGACGCCTCCCCCATTCCCGCATTGCTGTCCGGTGCCATCGTGTTTCGTGATGAACCGCCCGGCAAAGGCAATTCCGTGCCGAACAATGCCGAATTCACGCTCTACAACAGTTTATCCGATTTGCAAAACCAACCCAATTCACGCGCTTTGTATTATGTGGTGTTTTTCCGTGATTCCGTGCGCGGCTTGAGTGCGGGTGCATCGGTTGAGTACAAAGGTTTACCCGTCGGCACAGTAACCGACGTGCCGTTTTTTGCCCGAAACGACAGCCTCAAACTGTTTTCCGACAAACGCATTCCCGTGCGCATTATGCTTGAACCGGAACGCATGGAAATCAATGCAGACCGCCAAGCCAGCGGCGTTTGGCAGCAAAGCATTCAGGCAGCCTTAAACCGCGGTTTAACCGCCTCTTTGGAATCAGACAGCCTCATCACAGGGCAATTGTTTGTCAATTTATCAGACAGCACAACAGGCGTTCCCCTGTTTAAACCGCAGGCACAATATCAAGGCAACGTGGTCATTGCCAGCAAAAACGGCGGTTTTGCTGCCTTGCAAAATCAATTATCCGACCTTTTGGCAAAATTCAATGCCTTGCCGCTCAATCAAACCGTGTCGGAACTCAACAGCAGCTTGCGTGAACTCAAAAGCACCCTAAACAGCGTGAACCGCTTGCTCGCCCAAGACAGCACCCAAAAAATGCCGCAAGAAATCAGCCAAACCCTGCGCAATATTCAGCAAACCTTGCAAGGCGTATCGCCAAACTCACCCTTATACACCGATATTCGGGCAACGCTAAACCGCCTCAACCAAACCTTACAACAAGCCGAGCCTGCCCTGCAAACCTTACAAGAGCAACCCAATGCCTTGATTTTTAACAAGGGGCAGCGTGATCCGATACCGCAAGGTGCTGTATCGAAATAAACAATTGAGTGATTTGATTGGAATGAATATGAACACCTTATTGCGCTTCACCGCCGTTGCCATCATCATCGGTTTAACTGCCTGTGCCGGCAACCCAATCAGCTATTACCGTTTGCCCGACAGCAGTTTTCAGGCAGCCTCAAATTCGCTGCCGATTGTGCGCATTGAAGTGCAAACGGCAGACTTCTTAAACCGCAGCAATCTCGTTTATCAAGACAGCCCCGAAAACGTCTATTTTGCCCGTCAGCATTTATGGAGTGAACCCCTAAACACCATGCTTGCCAAAGCATTTGCCAATGATTTAAACAGGCTGCCTGAACGCCGCTTCGCCTACACCGCAGCCCCTGCCGCCAATACCCCCATACTGCTGATTCACATCGAAGACTTTCAAGGCAGCCACACCGGCTACACCCACATCAGCGGCTACAGCCAATGGCAGGACATCAAACTCAATACACACAATTTCGATATTCACACAGCCCAGCAAGGCAACGGTTACACCGCTATGGTGCAATCTTTAAGACAAGGTGTCCGCGATGCTGCCAAATCAATTGCTCCGTAGAACAATTGCTTTGAGTAAAAAGCAGATATGTACTCATTTTGGAATGATACGCCGCAGAGTAGCGGGGAATATGATCCAAAGAGATTTAACAGTGTTTCCCTAAAAAATAACTTGCCGGTATCCGTCAGACCGTTGAACAAATTGCCAAAACGTTGGCTGCTGAATACAAACTTCCCAGTAAACAATGAGGTTATTATGTCATCGATTGAACAACTATCTTACTATCAAAAAAAATTAGCCTATGAAACAGATTCATGGGATTTGTATCTGGCATTAAAGAATAATGAAAATGTTGTTGTGGTCGATGGACGCAGTAAAAATGCCTATCAAAAAGAACATATTCCGGGAGCGATTAACCAGCCGCATAAAGAAATTTGTTTCAATAACACTGAACATTTAGATAAAACCAAATTATATATCTGCTACTGTGATGGGATTGGTTGTAATGCTTCTACCAAAACGGCGATGAAACTGATGACTTTGGGTTTTCAGGTAAAAGAATTACTGGGTGGGTTAGACTGGTGGAAGCGTGATGGCTATTCCACTGAGGGTGTTGATGGGAAAGAAGGCACTCTGGTAACCTGTGGTTGCTGAGAAACAGAATATAGAAGCGGTGCGGGCCAAGGGCAACGGCGACGATAATATTCTAAACGGCAATGATATAGCTAAACTATTAAATTTTTCAAAACGACTAGCCAGAAAAATTACGGCTAATTATCTGAAATCTGTGAATAGGCTATGTTTTCTTTTTTGAAAAAAATAATAGTACAGCTATAAACCGCCGCACGGTACGCATTGAGTATGTTATGAGAGCGCGCCATGCGGTGATTTGCTGTTTAGGGCATAGCCACCAAACAACTTTCTTTTTCATCGCGTAGCAATCCAAAACAATCAAACCCTGTACGGCAGAAAGCAGAACAGAAAGCCGTATCCATACACAATCCATGCGCAGAAAATAGTCATTTATCTGTATTACTGGTTGTGGCTACCATGCCGCGTTTGGTGTTAAGATAAAGCCAATAACGCCGATGAAAAAATTGGCGTTTTGTACAGACTTGTGATGCAGCAATACCCAAGTTACTTTTTCAGTTCATCATCAATGACAAAGACAAAAAATTGTCTGTAACCTTTATAGAGAGAAATCAGATGAGTGGATCCCGTATTCTGAACAGTGCCTTGCGCAGTAAAATTATGTCGGCAGATGAAGCCGCCGCGTTTATCCGCCCGGGCGACAATATCGGCATGAGCGGCTTTACCGGTTCAGGTTCGCCAAAAGCCGTGGCAAGCGCATTGGCAAAACGCATCGGCGCGGCGCATGAACGCGGCGAAGATTTTCGTGTTGGCATGCTGACTGGCGCATCCACTTCACCGGACGTGGACGGCGAATTATTTAAAGTAGACGGCGTTTCTTTGCGCTTGCCGTATCAGTCTGACCCCGAATGCCGCAGCCGCATCAATTCAGGCGAGGCTTATTACACCGATGTGCATTTATCGCACGTTGCCCAAAACGCGATTTGGGGACATTACGGCAAAATTCGGGTGGCATTGGTTGAAGTGGTTGCCATTTTAGAAGACGGCCGTTTGATTCCGTCCACTGCCGTGGGCAATAATCCAACTTGGCTGGACCTGGCTGATGAGGTGATTATTGAAGTTAATTCTTCATTCAGCACCAAAATGGAAGGCATGCACGATATTTATCAAGTCGCTTTGCCGCCCAACCGTCAGCCCATTCCGTTAATTAATCCCGCAGACCGCATCGGCGATCAATACATGCGCGTGGATTTGAATAAAGTGGTGGCGGTGGTGGAAACCAACGCGCCTGACCGCGACACCGCTTTTTCCGAACCGGACGAAAACTCACGCATGATTGCCAACCACATTTTGGAATTTTTCCAAAATGAAGTGAAACAAGGCAGAATGCCGAAAAATTTGCTGCCGTTCCAATCCGGTGTCGGCAATGTTGCCAACGCCGTGATGGCAGGCTTGAATGAAGGTCCGTTCAGCAACCTCACGTCCTACACCGAAGTATTGCAAGACGGCATGCTGGACATGATTAAATCAGGTACGCTGTCCATTGCTTCCGCGACTGCCATTTCTTTGTCTGCCGCCGCGCAAACCGATTTTTTCAATAATATCGACGAATACCGTAAACGCATCATTCTGCGCCCGCAGGAAATCAGTAACCACCCCGAAATCATTCGCCGCTTGGGCATTATCGGTATGAATGGTTTACTGGAAGCGGATATTTACGGCAACGTGAATTCCACCCATGTACTGGGTACGCGCATGATGAACGGCTTAGGCGGCTCAGGTGATTTCACCCGCAATGCTTATTTATCCATTTTCATGACGCCGTCAACCGCCAAAGGCGGTAAACTCTCGTGCATCGTACCCATGGTTGCCCATGTGGATCACACCGAACACGATGTACAAGTCATTGTTACCGAACACGGTTTGGCAGATTTGCGCGGTTTAGCCCCGCGCCAGCGCGCCAAATTGATTATTGAAAAATGTGCTGCACCTCAATTCCGCCCAATGCTGGAAGACTATTTTGCCCGTGCGCAAAAAGAAGTCAGCGGTCAAACCCCGCATTTATTGGGCGAAGCCTACAACTGGCATTTGCGTGCTTTAAGAGGTGAATCAATGTAAGCCCTGCTTCATTGTTCCCAATACAAACAGCCGCTGAAGTTCAAATAAAACTTCAGCGGCTTGTTTTTTGATCGGGCAGCACCAAACAGCAATGCAGCAATGCTGTTTCAGGCAGCCTTAATCATTCAAACACCAAATGCCCGTCTTTAACACCCACCATAATGGTACTCTCAGGCAGATACTTGCCTTCCAGCAATCTTTTCGCCAGCGGATTTTCAATCTCGGCTTGAATGGCGCGTTTGAGCGGACGCGCACCGTAAATCGGGTCAAAGCCGGCACGTGCCAGTTCATCAAGTGCTTCATCATCTACTTGCAGGTGTAAATCCATTTGTGCCAAACGTTTGCGCAGACTTTGCAATTGGATTTTGGCAATGGCGCGAATATTGTCTTGATTTAAGCCGTGGAACACCACCACTTCGTCAATCCTATTAATCATTTCCGGACGGAATTGGTGTTTTACTTCTTCCATCACCTCTGCTTTCACCGCATCATAATCCGCTGTTCCCATTTCCTGAATGCGTTGGCTGCCAATATTGGAAGTCATCGCAATCACGGTGTTTTTAAAGTCCACCGTGCGTCCTTGTCCGTCGGTTAACCGCCCGTCGTCCAAGACTTGCAGCAAAATATTGAAGACATCGGGGTGCGCTTTTTCCACTTCATCAAGCAAAATCACACTATACGGTTTGCGCCGCACTTGCTCTGTGAGGTAGCCGCCCTCTTCGTAACCAACATAGCCCGGCGGCGCACCAATTAAGCGGGCAACCGCGTGTTTTTCCATGTATTCGGACATATCAATGCGAATCAAATGGTCTTCACTGTCAAACAAGAAATTCGCCAACGTTTTACACAATTCTGTTTTGCCAACACCGGTTGGTCCCAAAAACAGGAAACTGCCGTAGGGTTTATTGGGGTCTGCCAAACCGGCACGGCTGCGGCGAATGGCATCGGCAACCGCGCGAACGGCTTCGTCTTGCCCAATCACGCGCTGATGCAATACTTCTTCGATTTTCAGTAGTTTTTCGCGCTCGCCCTCCATCATTTTTGCCACCGGAATACCGGTCGCACGCGATACGATTTCGGCAATTTCTTCCGCACCCACTTTTGTGCGCAGTAATTTATTTGTATTGCCGCTCTGAGCTTGGTTTTCGGCAGCCTGCAATTGTGCTTCCAGTTTGGGCAATTCTTCGTATTGCAGTTTTGCCAGTGCTTCCCATTTACCTTCGCGCTGCAACGCTGCCATTTTCACTTTTAACTGCTCAATTTGCTCTTTAATGCCTGCGCTGCCTTGCGCCACTGCTTTTTCTGCCGTCCAAATTTCGTTAAGGTCGGCAAATTCTTTTTCTAAACTGCTGATTTCTTCTTCAATTAACGCCAAGCGTTTTTTACTGGCATCGTCGCTTTCTTTTTTCAAGGCTTCGCGTTCGATTTTCAATTGAATCAATCGGCGGTTGAGTTTGTCCATGCTCTCGGGCATGGATTCACTCTCCATCTTGATTAAAGAAGCAGCTTCATCAATTAAATCAATGGCTTTATCGGGTAAAAAACGGTCGGTAATGTAGCGGTGTGATAATTGCGCCGCCGCCACAATGGCAGGGTCGGTAATATCCACTTTGTGGTGAATTTCATAGCGTTCCTGCAAACCGCGCAAAATCGCAATCGTGTCTTCCACGCTCGGTTCACTCACCAACACTTTTTGAAAACGCCGCTCCAGTGCCGCGTCTTTTTCAATATATTGGCGATATTCATTCAGCGTGGTTGCGCCGATACAGTGCAATTCACCGCGAGCGAGCGCAGGTTTGAGCATATTGCCTGCGTCCATCGCACCGTCTGCCTTGCCCGCGCCCACCAATGTGTGGATTTCATCAATAAAAATCAGCGTATTGCCGTCGTCTTTCGCCAAGTCGTTCAATACCGCTTTTAAGCGTTCTTCAAACTCACCGCGAAACTTCGCACCGGCAATTAAAGCCGCCAAATCCAACACCAGCAAACGTTTATGGCGCAAAGATTCCGGCACTTCACCATCAACAATGCGCTGCGCCAAACCTTCCACAATCGCGGTTTTGCCCACACCGGGTTCACCGATTAAAACGGGGTTGTTTTTGGTACGCCGCTGCAATACCTGAATGGCACGGCGAATTTCGTCATCGCGCCCGATAACCGGATCAAGTTTGCCTTCGCGGGCGCGCTCGGTTAAATCCAGCGTGTATTTTTTCAAGGCTTCGCGTTGGTTTTCCGCGTCGGGGTTATCCACTGCCGCACCGCCGCGCACGGTATCAATTGCCGCATTCAGTGCCGCTTCACTCGCACCTGCCTGTTTCAAAATCTTAGCAAGCGCGCCGTTTTCCTGCACCGCCGCCAACAAAAACAATTCGCTGGCAATATAGACATCACCGCGTTTGGCAGCGGCTTTGTCTGTGAGATTTAAAATATTCTGCAATTCACGCGACGGCAGCAGCTCTCCGCCTTGCCCCGATACTTTGGGCAGCGCATTCACGGCTGTCTGAACGCCCTGCTTTACCTGCGCCACATTCACACCCGCGTGTGCCAGCATCGCCGCCGCACCGCTGTCGTTGTCGTCCAGCAAGGCTTTTAATACATGCACCGCTTCCAAATAACCCGCATCGTCGCTCAAAGCCAAACTCTGTGCTTCTTGTAAGGCTTCCTGAAATTTAGCGGTTAATTTATCAAATCGCATCATTTGTCCTTTATTTATTGGTTAATTGTGGTCTATATGGGTCTGTTTTTTATTCTGTCAAGCCTTTTCAGGCAGCCTGAAAACACATCGGCAGCACCAATAACAATGATTGCGAAGCCGCTGCAACCATGCCCTGTATTGAATATTCAGCGGCAACATGCTTTTTATCGCCTTGCTTACATTTTCAAAATGTGTTTATGGTTGGTTTATTTTTGGCGTTCACGCTACAATGAAAGCGATTTGTGCAGCGAACAAATATTTATTGAAGTCGGCGGTTGCCGCATTGAAATATTAAATCGCTGTTTGGTTGTTATCATCAGTCTGGTTGTTATCCTTAAAGGAGGAAACGCACATGAAAGAAGTGGTGATTGTGGCGGCAAAACGCACCGCCATCGGTAATTTCGGCGGCAGTTTGGCATCATTGGGTGCGCCCGCATTGGGCAAAGCCGTGATTGAGGCTTTACTGAACGAAACAGGCGTCAGCAAAGATGCCGTCAGCGAAGTTATTTTCGGGCAAGTATTAACCGCCGGTGTGGGGCAAAACCCCGCCCGCCAAGCCGCTTTAGCGGCGGGTTTGCCGGTTACTGTGCCGTGTGTAACCATCAACCAAGTCTGCGGCTCCGGCTTGAAAGTAACCCATTTGGCAGCACAAGCCATTGCTTGCGGCGACAGTGAAATCGTGATTGCAGGCGGGCAAGAATCCATGTCCAATTCACCCTATTTATTGCCGGGTGCGCGCACCGGTTTGCGCATGGGCGACGGCAAAGTGGTGGACAGCATGGTTGCCGACGGCTTAACCGATGTCTATAACCAATACCACATGGGCATTACCGCTGAAAACATCGCCGAGAAATACCACATCAGCCGTGAAGCACAAGATCAATTTTCATTAACATCGCAAAACCGTGCCGAAGCCGCCCAAGCGGCGGGTAAATTCAAAGAGGAAATTGTGCCGGTATCTGTTCCGCAGCGAAAAGGCGACCCGCTGATTTTTGATGCCGACGAATTCATCAAAAAAGGCGCAACCATCGAAAGCATCAGCAAACTTCGCCCTGCATTTAAAAAAGATGGCACAGTAACCGCCGCCAACGCATCGGGAGTAAACGACGGTGCGGCAGCGGTGTTGATGATGTCTGCACAAAAAGCCAAAGAACTGGGTTTGAAGCCGCTGGCAACCATCAAAGCCTATGCCTCGTGCGGTGTTGCCCCCGAAATCATGGGCATGGGTCCCGTCCCTGCGGTGCAGGCAACTTTGGCAAAAGCGGGCTGGACTTTAGACGACGTTGATTTAATCGAAGCCAACGAAGCATTTGCCGCCCAAGCCTTGGGCGTAACTGCCGAGCTGAAGTGGGATATGGATAAAGTCAACGTGAACGGTGGCGCAATCGCGCTGGGACACCCCATTGGTGCTTCAGGCAGCCGTATTTTGGTCACTTTACTGCACGAAATGCAGCGGCGCGATGCCAAAAAAGGCTTGGCAACCTTGTGTATCGGCGGCGGCATGGGCGTTGCCTTGGCGATTGAACGCGATTAAGCAATTGATTTTCAGAAACAGGAAACGGGCAGACTTTGCCCGTTTTTTTGTATCAATTGGTTTTTCAGGCAACATGAAACCACAGTACAATAAAGCCTTTTAAGCAACCGAAAAGGCAGCCGCACCATGTATTTTGTTGACCGCAGTGCCGTGGTACTCAAACCCACCGCCGCTTTTTTACAATGGCTCAAAAGCACTGATGACAATATCCCCGAGCTCACCCTGACACAGCTGCAAAGCAATTGCACCACTTTGTTAATCCCCGAATGTGACCGCCCCGAATCTGCCATCGCCTATATCGGCGAGCGATACCAAGCCATTTTTGAAGCCGAAATTGCCGCATGGGAGCTGCCTGAAAGCCAATGGCCTAGAGACATGAGTTTAACCGCGTTTTGGCAATTTTTTGAAGCGGAAATTCACGACATGGTCTTGGATACGATGGACGCAGATATTCATGTTTCTCCCGTGTCAAACAACATGATGTAACAAAACACTATGCCGCCTTTTCGTGTGAATTTAAAACCGTCAAAACCGCTGATTGCGGTCAGTGCGGCAACGTATGCAGTGGCGGCGGCAATCATCATGGTCTATTTTTCAGGCAGCCTGAAAATCATATTGCTGTTATTAACCATCACTTTTTTATTTTGGACACGGTATCAGCAAAATACACTTTTCGCATCGGGCATATCTCGCATTGATATTGATGCAAAAGGCAAACCTGCCGTATTTTTCCACCGTGAAAAAATTATGCGGGAGGCAGTGTTACTGAATGTCAAAGTCAGCCGCCGCACCGTATTCTTGCATTGGGTATTTGATAAACAGCAAAGACATCAGGCAATTACAGCAGACATGACCGATAAAACCGCCTTTCGCCGCTTGAAAGTTTGGGCGAAGTGGGGGCAGAAATAAGCTGTTTATGCCAATAACTTCCCCAACGAATATAGCTAAACTGTAAGAATTACCCGCGTTGTTTACACTTTTCATCAAAATAAAAATATTTCTCTAGTACCTCGTATGGTGTCGCTCCGTTAAGTGATTTATGGGGCTTCACCGTATTGTAGTAGTTGATGAAGCGATTTAGCTCCAGCTTTCGATACTCACTGTCCTGAAAGCGTGTTTTATCGTGCCACATCTGCATCAACGTCCTGATAACCCGCTCTGCCTTACCATTGGTCTGTGGGTGGGCAACTCGGGTAAATTTTTGATTGATGCGATGTTCTGTACAGACAATTTTGAAAGCATG